>CATPAM010000166.1 GCA_955651735.1 Candidatus Acidiferrales bacterium
CTCGCGCTCGGCCCGCGCGCCCCAGGTTCATCGCAAATTCGTGGTCGCGCAGGATTCTGATGGCCGCAGCGGAAATTTCCGCAGGATCGGGTCCGGAAACGAGCAAGCCGCTCTTTTCGTGCTCGATGATTTCTCCAAGCGCGCCTCGGTTGAAGGCCAGCGACGGAATTTCGTAGGCCATGGCGGCCAGCAGGGAATTGTTGAGTGCTTCAAAGAATGACGGTAGCAGGAAGACATCCAGCGCAGCGTAAACGTTTTCCACGTCTTTGACGAACCCCGCAAAAAACACATCGTCTTTCAGGCCAAGCTCCCGTGCGAGCGATTCAAGCCGTTCGCGACGCGGCCCGTCGCCAGCCAGTAAGAGCTTGGCACCGGAAAATTCCTTCTTCACTACCGCTAGCGCGCGAATCAGCCATTCTTGCCCCTTGTCGGGAAGCAACACCCCCACGCAACCTAACAGCGGAGTGGACTGCGAAATTCCCCAGCGGGCCCGGGCATGTTGCCGCTGTTCCGCGGTAAATCGCGGGGGGATGTCTGCGCCTTCGTACACTACGCTAATCTTTTCGCGAGGCGCGCCGGACGCGGCCGCTTGTTCGGCGACCCATTTGGAATTGGCGACGATTCTCGCCGCAGCCCGGTATCGAGCCTGCGCCAATGGACTTTGGCCGATGGAATAGCCCACGCGGCGTGAGATCACAAACGGAAGTGTAGACGTGTCTCTTGGCCACCGCGCGAGCCACGCGGCGGTTACCGCATGCGCCTCATTGGCGTGGACCAGATCGAATCCTCCGGTGCGCAGCAGCGCGCACACAGTCTTCGCGGCAGGCAGCCGAAAAAGGCCGCGCGACACAAAATGCACGGGTACGCCAGCCGACGCTGCGCGCTCGCCGAGCGCGGAACCAACTGCCGCCACCAACTCTGCTTCATGCCCTCTTTCGCGCAGCCCTTTCAGCAGTAACAATGCTTGGTTTTGCCCGCCGCGCCATTCGATCTCCAGATCGACCAGCAGCACCTTCACGAAGCGGCCTCGTCACTGCCGCCGCGCGTAGCCCGCACCAGCTTTCCCAGCTTGGCGTACTTGAGGTGCACGGCACGTGCGGCCATCTTCGCGATCAGCGCGCCGCGGTACCCATCCATGAAGCCGCCGCGCAGGACGAAATTCTGGAACCAGCTCCACGGCGTGGCGAACCACATGGCGCTTTTCCATTTGCGCTTGCCTTCCGCGAACATCTGCTGTGCCGCCAAGGTTGTGTAGCGCTCGACCTTGGCTTCGTGCTCCTCAAACGAGCGCACCGTGTAATGCAGCAAATCGCCGCTCAGCCGCCCGACCTTGCCGCCATAGCGCAAGGACTCGTGCACGATGCCGGAAAATTCCGCTTCGTCGCGGCGGTACAAGCGCCGCTGAAAATCCGGATACCAGCCGGAATGTTCAATCCACGCGCCCAGATAGAAAGTCTTGCGGGAGGCTTCGTAAACACAATGCTCCGGCGTGTGCTTTTTCCAGGCGAGCAGCGACGTTTGCAGGGGGCTACTTAGCTCTTCGTCCGCGTCCATGGAAAAGACCCAATCAGCGGAGGCGCATTCCGCGGCATAATTTTTCTGGTCGGCGAAGTTGGTCCAGGAGCGCTCGAACCAGGCCGCGCCGTGTTCGCGCGCGATTTCCGCGGTGCGGTCCGTGCTTCCGCAATCCACCACCACGATTTCGTCCGCAATTTCCTTCAGCGAATCCAGCGCGCGCGACAGATTTCCTTCTTCATTCAGCGTGATGATGCAGACGGAGAGGCGGTTCATCGGAAGAACGAAACAAAGGAGTCTGCGCCAGTATCTCACGAGTCGCGGCAGAGGCTAAGCCAGGACTATTCTTGGGGCTGAAGCGCTATTTGGGGACGAGCGAGAAGCGGATGACGCTGTTGCCGATGCGAAACTCGGCGCCATCTTGCAGCATGGCGGCGCGCACGCGTTCTTCTTCGAAGAAGGTGCCATTGGTGGAATCGAGGTCCTTCAGGTTGGCGTAATTTTCGCGCACTTCCAGCAGGCAGTGGTGGCGTGAAATCTCCTGGTCGTTCAAGACGACACCGGCGCCTTCGCGCCCCAGAATCACGCGGGGCTTTTTCAAGTTGTGCACCGCACCCTTTGATGGCCCGGACACGACGGTGAGAATCGCGCTCTTGGCGGCAGGAAGTCTCAGGCCATCATCGGGCTGCAGCAAATTCAGGTTGGAGCTGCTGGCGTTGCTGCGCGCGAAAGAGGGTAGCGGAGAAATCACCATGGTTTGGTCGGGACGCAGGGTGATTTCGACGACCGTCATTTGCCGACATTTCGAGCAGTGAAATTGGACCTGTTTGTGCGCGGCGACTTCAGCGTCCTTCAGGACGTGTTCCATGCCGCAATGGCCGCAGGCTGCTTTCATGCTTTAAACCTATATCTTTACGCAGCCGCTCACTAGCTGGGCAGGGGTACAGGCTTGCCGCAAGGGTTACTGCGCTGCGCCCCGCTGCAGCGCTGATCCGCTTTCGCGACGCACTCCGGCGGGTTGTGCTACGATTGCAGTTTACAATCCATGCGGGAGAGTCGGCAGTGTCTGAACATATTTCGCGCAAAGAACTGAAGCAGGACAAGATCCACGATGCCATCGAGCACGGCGCCGAAGCTTTTTACATTCACAAATTATTCACTCTGATTGTTTTGCTTGTGATTCTCGTCGGCGCAATTGCCTATGGTTCCTGGACCGTGTATCACGACCGGCAGACCGCCGCGGCCACGGTGGCGCTGGACACCGCCATGAAGGCCTACAATGGCCGCATCGGCGGGACTCCTGATCCACAAGATCCGAGCGACGTCTCTTATACGGATGAAGCCGCGCGCTCCAACGACGCGCTGAACAAGTTCAATGTCGTCGCGAACAAGTATCCCCGCACGATTCCGGGAAGACACGCGCTCTACTACGCGGCACTTTGCCTGGAAGATCTCGACCGCCACAACCAGGCCCTCGAAGACTTGAAGAAACTAGCGTCCGGCAGCGACAAAGAACTCGCCAACATGGCGCAATATCAAATAGGCGTGGTTTATGCGCGCACCGGCAAGCCCGAGGACGCCGCGAAGACTTTCCGCGAACTTGCGGACAAGCGCTCCGTTTTCGTTCCCCGGCCGCTAGCGCTGCTGGAGCTTGCGAATGTCTTGCGGCAGACCAATCCGAAGGAAGCCGCGAACGTGTACCAGCAAATCAAGAAGGAATTTCCGGATACCGCTATTTCCGAGCAGGCCGATCGCGGCTTGGATCTGCTTGCGCCGAAATCCTAGCTCCCGACCTCAGAAAGACGGAGCAGCCCATCGAAAAATCTCCGGCATTGGCGCCCTGGGCTATGCGCGCGGAGCATTCGCGCGGGCGGCGTTATCCGCAGCCGGCACATCCGTATCGCAGTGAATACGCGCGAGATCGCGACCGCATCATTCATTCCCGCGCGTTCCGCCGCCTGGAAGCCAAGACCCAAGTATTCACCACGCGCTTCTCCGACCACTTCAGGAATCGTCTGACGCACACGCTGGAAGTGGCGCAGATTGCCCGCACGGTGGCCGCCGCGATGGGCCTCAATGCTGAGCTTGCCGAGGCACTCGCGCTGGTGCACGACATTGGCCATCCGCCCTTCGGTCACGCTGGAGAGAGGAAGCTGGACGCGCTCATGCGTCCCTACGGCGATTCGTTCAATCACAACCTGCACGCGCTGCGGATTGTCGAACAATTCGAGCAGCGTTATCTGGATTTTCCGGGCTTGAATCTTACCTTTGAGGTGCGCGAAGGCATCATCAAGCATTCACGCCAGTATTCGGCGGCGGAGTTTCCCCAGCTATCCGAATACTTGTTGGATTTGCAGCCACCATTGGAAGCGCAATTGATCGACTGCGTGGACGAAATCGCCTATAACACCGCCGATCTCGATGATGCTCGCGAGGCGGAGCTTCTGGACATCGCAACGCTGTGTGGCGAAGTTCCGATCTTTCGCGAAACGTATGCGCAGGTCCACGCAACACATCCTTCCGCTCGCGAGAAGTTGAAATTTAACGAGGCGCTGAAGAAAGTGTTGGATGTCCTGGCTACCGATTTGATTGAGACAACGCAGCGGCGCGTGGGAGGTTCGCGCGTCGCGAGCGTCGAAGACATTCGCAATGCCCCTCAACGGCTTGCGGCCTTCAGCGGCGAGGCTGCGGCCAGCAATGCGCAGCTTAAGCGGTTCCTCTTTGCGCATGTCTACGAGCGGGCAATCATCACCGAAGATCGCAATCGCTCCGTATGCGCTTTGGAAGAGCTATTTCAATATTACTTGCATGCGCCAGATTCCATGCCCGCAGCACATGAGGAGTTGGTGCGCACGGAACCTCGGCACGTAGCGGTCTGCGACTACATTGCGGGGATGACCGACCAATTCTTGCTGCGTCAGCACCGCGAACATTTCCGGAATTCCGCCGCGGCAAGCTAACGGTTTCAAGGACGGACCCAAGCAGAACGTGGATTTCCGCACGCGGCTCCGGCTAGATACAATGCCACTCTGGCGTTTTCACGCAGGTAGAAACAGAAATGCAAAGGCTCGTCGCTAACTCAATTTCCGCGTTTCCAAAAATATGCGCTTTGTTGCTGGCATTCGGTGCCGGCAGCAACTCATTTGTCAACGCTCAAACCACGCCGCTCGCGCCCGCGGCTGCCACCGCACCTTCGGTTGCGACTCCCGCGGATCCGCTCGAACTTGGCCGCGAGACTCCGCGCGGAACTGTGATTGGGTTCATCCGTGCGGCGCAGGCTGAAAACTACGGCGTCGCTGTTCAATATTTTGAAGCGCGTCGCGCCGCCGTCGAGCGGGAGCAGGAACTCGCGCAACAGCTCCTTGCAATTCTCAACGCTCGATTCGTGGGTTCACTCGATTCCATCACCAACGATCCAACGGGTCGGCAGGACGGTGGACCGCCGGGAGATCGGGTTGTCGTGGGCGGTACGCGCGGATTGAGCGAATCGTTCCCGTTGTATTTGGTTCGCATGGAACTCCCGCGCGGGGCGAAGGTCTGGCTGATTTCGCGGCAAACGCTCGATCAGGTCCCGGAAGTGTATGACTCGCTGCGATTCCCGCAGGTGGAAAAGCGTCTCCCCAAGTTCTTGGTGAAGACGCGCCCTCTAGAAATGCCGCTGTGGCAGTGGATCTCCATCGTATTGTTCGCGCCGGTGGCTTTACTGTTTGGCTGGCTGGCGGCGTTGCTCATCCGGTTGTGTTCTCGAAGGATAAGAGGCGCGCTCGGGACGAGAGTGCAGTCAAGCGAACGGCTACGGCGCTGGGGTCCCGGCGTAGTGCTGGGCGCCGTCATTATCCACTACTACTTCGTCTATCTGATTGGCGCGTCGATTCTTTATCGGCAGTATTACCGCTACTTACTTTTGATATTGCTGGCCTTCGCGTTTTACTGGGCGATCACGCGCGTCACCTATTGGATTTCCTTGCGCATGTGGAACCAGTTGACCAGCCGAGGCAGGTATGCGGAGCGATCGCTAGTGTCGCTGATCCGCAGAGTTCTGGACGTCGCACTTTTCTTTCTGATCGCGTTGCTGGTTTTCAACAATGTCCTGCACTGGAACCTGACGGCTGCACTTGCTGGTCTGGGTATCGGCGGTTTGGCGATCGGACTGGGCGCGCAGAAGACTCTTGAAAATATGATGGGGGGCATCTCGATTCTGATCGACCGTGCGGTCTTGGTGGGGGACGCATGCAAGATCGGGGATCAGCGCGGCATTGTCGAAGATATCGGATTGCGTTCGACAAAACTGCGCACCGAGGAGCGCACGCTGGTGTCCATTCCGAACGGCACGGTGGCGACCGCGGTTCTGGAAAATTTTCGCTTGCGCGACAAAATCTTGTTCCGGCAGATGCTACGTTTGCGATACGACCTGGCGCCGGACCACGTGCGCTACGTGCTGGAGCAACTGCGGCAGGTTTTATTGCGACACGCCAAAATAGAAGAGGTTAGCGCGCGCGTACGCTTGTTGAAGCTGGGAGAGAATGCCATCGAAGTGGAGATTTACGCGTACATCCTGGTGCGCGAGTACCGCGAATTTCTCGCTGTGCAGGAAGAGCTGATCTTGCAAGCGATGGATGTGCTGGAAAGTTCCGGAGCCGCGGTGGCGCTGCCTACGCAAACCACGATGGTGACGCGTGACGCCTGGATCGATCCGCAAAAGGCGGCTGCCGCACAGAAGGCCATGGAGAAGAGCCGCGATCCCGGCGTTCCGGGCATGCAGCGGCCGGAGCTTGCCGCAGATATCGTGCCGCCGAAGCACTGACCTTTGTGCAATTACTGTCCGTTCGCTGCGCGTTCGACGCGGAAGGTGAAGCAGCCGGCGGTAGTGCTGTTGATCTGCAGGTAGTCCACGTCGCGATCGGCGAGTAGTTTTTCAATAACCGGCTCGAAGCGGCCGTCGCTTACGTACTCTTGCGCCTTCAGTTTGCGGCCGCGGGCGTACGCTTCCACGGTGCGCGGGCTGCTGCGCAACTCCTCAGGGAAGCCGGCATTTTCTGGATAGCGCGGGCAGCCGTCGGCGTGAATGTAAACCGGGCCGGGTTGCGGCAGCGACTCTTTGCCCGTGAAACGATCGTAAGTGAAGAGAATCCTCTGGTCCTCCGGCGTGATGGTGCGCAGGCAGTGCCGGCAAGGTGCGCTGTCCTCAGCGACTTCGAGATAAGCAGGGAAGCCGTAGACCGGCGCCTTCCGCGTTGCGCGAACTTGCTCCGCGATTTCAGTCTCGATAGCGACGATGCGAATGTTGTGCATGGATTTGTCCTCGCAATGATGTCTCCGGGCCGGGTTGCGCCCGAGACGAGCCATTATTGGACTTGTGCGGTTTCGGTTCTATCCGCTTGCGGTGGCCAAACTAGGCCCTACCCCCCTTTTTCGGACGTTCATTCCAAAGGACTTCAAGTCCAGCCGATTTGGATCTGCTCCTTCTAAAGCGCTTTCCGAGCGATTTTACGGAACTGCGCATGGTAGGACTTAGCGGATTCGAGACCGCTATCGCGCGGTTACCCGAATGGTAGGTACCCGGCCTTTCGGCCAGTACTGCATCGGGAAATGCTGGCCCTCGTATCATTTGACGAACACGTCTCCAGCCCCGATAACGGTCTTATGGGCTCGGCGTGTCCCCGGGCCGAGGGGGAGCGATGTTTCGTAATCGGTTGCTTATTCTGCTGGGTGGATGTCTTCTTGCGGCGTCCGCCGCTTGGGCTGACGATGTGGGGTACATAGATTGCGGCGGCCATCCAGACCAGACACAAGTTTTCGCAAAGGCCAGGGTGACTCACGAGGTCGTGGCTTCCTTGCCTTGCGGGGAGCGCTTCACGATCTTACAGTATGGGTTTATTTTCTCTCGGATTCAAACCAGGGACGGTAAGGTAGGGTACGTTTACTCGAATGTGATTTCAGTTGATCGTTCCGGGGCTTCCGTGCCACCGCCGACCTCAACACGATTGCCGGCGGCCGCGCCCAGTGTCCCGGCCACGACAGGGACGGTCACACAGCCGAGCCCCTCCGCCGCTGCACAACCTCGGGCCGCATCGGCTCAGCCAGCCCGGACGCAAGCTCCCGCTACCACATCGAATCTCCCGAGTAGGCCTGTTACGGATGCACAGGCTAATCCGGCTACGCCTACTCAGACTCAGCCCACGACGCCCGCTCAGCCAGCGCCGATACAGCCGCCTCGATACACTGCGAGTGTCCCGGAAGCTCCTGTGACGCCTATCCAGCCCACTCCGACAGCGCCTACGCAGCCTCAGGCCGGGCCGGCTCAATTGGCCCCAGCAGAAGCTACCGCACCCACTGCCAGCATCCCAGAAGTGACTGCGGCCGCACAGCCTGCCGCGACCCCTGCTACGCAACCTGACGCGACTCCTGCTGCACAGCCTGAGTCCACGCCAGCGGCGGAAGCGGCGGCACCAGCTATCCGGCCTGCAAACGCGACGGAGAGCTGGGAGAAACCCAACGCGGGTATTCGCACCACTGGTCTTCGCCGGATGCCTTTGGTCGAACTGTTTGGCGGTTACGGATTTACACGGTTGGATGGCGGCGGTGGAACCTGGAGCAATTTAAACGGCGCAGTGGGGTCCTTGGGATGGAATGTAAAGCCGTGGCTGCAGATCGTCGCGGACACGAGCTACGACTTCGTAACGGTTAGTGGGACCAAGACCGTGCTCTATGGAAATCATTACGGGCCCCGCCTCTTCGGCCGTATGCGAAATAGATGGGGGATAACCCCGTTTGTTGAAGGCCTGGTGGGAGGATCCCGCGCGGACATCACGGTCAGCGGTACCGGCGGTTACTCGACTTCCTACAGCAGTATTTCGTACAAAGTGGGCGGCGGCCTGGATCTCAAACCATCGCGACACTTCGAGATACGCTTGATTGACATCGACTATTACAGGACGTCGTTCGGCACTAATGTCCATCAGAACAACTATTGGGCATCCGCCGGGATTGTGATTCGGCTCTTCGGGGGATCGGAGTAACGCCTGGGGGCACGGCTCGAAAAGCCCAGTGAAACCGACGTCCTGTGCCATCCGGCTATCTGGTCATTGAAGAAGAATCTTATCGAGCGATTTCGCTCCGAGCGCTTGGTCAAATGTAACTAGTCGCAATCCGCCCACAACTGCGAAAGCAGAAAGATAAGAGTCCGCCCAATCCTTCGGGGCTAGGCGCTCTTGCTGCGAAAGCGCCCGGAAAGAAGCCTCGAGCCGGGAAGGCTCAGCTACGAACAGGATACGGTCGTCCTCCAGCCAACGGTCGTACCCGCGCCAAGCGTCTGTTTGGCTGAGAACCGCCTCCCATTACTGCTTCCGTTGTAAGAAGCCGCAGTAGACCGATCTGCGTGAAGCGCCAGAAACAAACCCGCGCGTTCGCGTCGAGGCCCTCAAGCCACAGCTGGGCAATCGAGTAGTGAACCTGGCGCTCGTACGAAACAGCAAGCCCAACGTTGATATCAGGGAAAAGGAATGAGCTCGAAGATTTTGCCGTTGTCGATGTCGAGTGTGCCCGGCGCTTTTGAGGGAACGAAGGGGAGAACAACCCGCCTGGAGCGTTTTCTCGCCGGGCGCGCAGTTCCACCTCGACCGCACGGAGGAT
Source organism: Candidatus Acidiferrales bacterium (assembly GCA_955651735.1). Lineage (GTDB taxonomy): Bacteria > Acidobacteriota > Terriglobia > Acidiferrales > UBA7541 > Acidiferrum. The sequence goes on from CATPAM010000166.1 coordinate 9,148, forward strand.
CAATTCCTTGACCGACCGCTTTTCGCGCGCAGCTTTCGATTTGAGTTCTCGATACAAGGCGTCCAGAATGTCGACCGTGGTACGCACCAGTCGATTCTGCCATATTATGGCTGACGAGGTCGCTACGTGTCCTGCCTTGCGCAAAAAAAAGCGCACACTCGAAATTGCACAAAGGAAACGACCCAGGCGTAAAATCGACGTCTGGGGCACCGGCTCTGCACCTCGATTCCGCCCACAACTGAGCGCAAGGTTCATCTGCGCTCGGTGCAATTCCGATGAATCAAGCGGACCCTCAATTGATGGTATAACTAATACGGTATAATCTTTAAGAGGTATCAACCTAGGCACATTACGTAGTTCTACGTATAGCACCGAATGCAAATCTCAACTTATAAC
>CATPAM010000167.1 GCA_955651735.1 Candidatus Acidiferrales bacterium
ATACGAGGAGTGAAATTTTTTTCATCAGCATCGGGATTTGCCGCTAGCCTGAGATTCAGCGAGCTGGCTTGGCGATCCAGTCTCATTCTGCTGCGCAGGTTGCCGGCGTCCTGCGCCGACCGCGAGCATTAGCATCCCCGAGACAAAAAAGCTGCCTACCAGATACCAAAGACCTACATTAAAAGACCGCGTGCGCGAAACGAGATAACCCATACTCAGGGGACCAAAGAACCCGCCGAGGTTGCCCACGGAATTGATCAAGCCGATGGACGCGGCTGCCGCAGACTCGCTCAGAAACTCGGTGGGCACCGCCCAAAAAGCGGGATGGAACGCATAGTACGCGCCACCCACCATGATGAAGAAAATGATCGAGAACGCTACGTGCGTTCCCGAACTGATGGCGAAAAAAAGCCCCAGTCCGCTGAGCAACACGGGAACGGCGGCATGCCAGCGGCGTTCCCGGGTGCGGTCGGAATGCCATCCGTTCAGTTGCTGGGTGAGAAATCCGGCAAAGTAAGGCAAGGAGGCAAGAAGCGTCACTTTCATGTCGCTCTGTCCGGACAAGCGCTTCAGCATGGTCGGAAGCCAAAATGCGATTCCGTAGTTTCCAGTCACGGCAAAAAAATAGCAGAAGGTGAGCAAAATAACGTCGCGGTGACGCAAAGCTTGCCAAATGTTGTAGGAGCGAACGTCCTGTTTCGCTTTTTTCTCCCGGTCAAGTTGCGCGATGATCCACTCGCGTTCTTCGGCGGCGAGCCAATTCGCTTGCCGTGGCCAGTCCGTCAGGTAAACCAGAGTGATCAAACCCAAGAGGACCGCTGGGATTCCTTCAAGGATGAAGAGCCACCGCCAGCCTCGCAGACCAAGCCAGGAAAGTCCAAGCAGCAAGCCCGCGAGTGGTGAGCCAATCACATAAGAAAGCGGCATGGCCGCATAAAAGCCCGCAACGGCCTTCGCGCGGTCCGCGGCGCGAAACCAGTGCGTCAAATAAACAACCACTGCCGGGAAGAAGCCACCTTCGGCAGCGCCCACCAGAAAACGGACGATGTAAAATTCGCGGACCGTGTGGATGAAGGCCATCAGCACGGTCAGTATTCCCCAGGAGATCATGATGCGAGCGATCCAGCGGCGAGCGCTCCGGCGTTCGGCAATCAACGCGCCAGGGATTTCCAAAAGGAAGTAACCGAGGAAGAAGATACCGGCACCCAGGCCGATGGCGCGGTCGCCGAAACCCAGGTCCCCCGGCATCTGCAATGCGGCGGCACCGACGTTCATGCGGTCAAGAAACGCGATGATGTATAGCACGAAGAGAAACGGAAGTAAGCGGCGGGCTATACGGCGCCGAGTGACGTGCGCTATGTCAAGCGGGCCGGTTTTGGAAGGGAGGGGAATCGCATCGTCGAGCTTCGCCTGCCTTGCATTTTCAGGGAGCATTTTCTTGGCGAGTCCCCAAGTCTCGCGCGTAGTATAGCCAAAAAAGAAGAGCCGAACATCGCGGACACTATGCCGACTTCCTTTAAATTTTCTGGAATGCGGCTTGAATTTTCCTGACTTCGCCCCGCCCCATGCATGTGCCATCATATCGTCCGGTCATTAGCTAAGGACGTTCATCTCTCGCGTCGTTGGAGGAGGCCAGGGCCCCGCATGCGCGCTCTTGCTAGTGGGACAGTTTCGGCAATTGTTCTCTTCGCTTTCGTGGTGTGCTGCGTCGCCGCAAGGCAGAATTCGTTCGCGGAGAGAATCCGCATAGTCCCTAACGAAGGCGAGCGTCGAGTGGACGTTGTTATCGACGGCCAGCCCTTTACCTCCTACATTTGGCCCGAAAGACTCGCCAAGCCAGTCCTCTATCCTCTCCGCAGCGCCAGGGGCACGATCGTTACCCGCGGCTTCCCGCTCGAGCCGCGCGCCGGCGAACGCGTCGATCATCCGCATCACGCCGGACTGTGGTTCAACTATGGCAATGTTAACGGCATCGATTTCTGGAACAACTCGGGAGCGATCAAGCCCGAAGACGCGCCCAAAATGGGCAACATTCGACATCGCGCCATTACGCTGGCAAAGAGCGGGCCCGATCAAGCTGAACTGGAAATAGAGGCGGACTGGATCACCGGAAAGCGGCAGCTCATTCTCAAAGAGCACACGCGTTTCGTATTCAGAGGCGGCCCGAATTTCCGCAGCATCGACCGCATTACGACCTTGCAAGCGCTTGGCGAAAAAGTTGTCTTCGATGACGATAAGGAAGGCGTTCTCGGCATGCGCGTCGCGCGCGCATTGGAGGCTCCCTCCGACAAGCCGGAAGTCTTCATCGATGCCAGCGGCCACGCGACAGCGGTCGCCAAGCTCGACAACACCGGCGTCAATGGGGTCTACCTAACCAGCGAAGGGAAAAAGGCGATGCCGCTTGGGGCACGCGCGGCCGCTGGTGCAATCTCAGCGGCCGACTCGACGATGAGCCGGTCACAATTACCATCCTCGACCATCCCGCGAATCCGGGCTTCCCCACTTACTGGCACGCCCGCGGCTATGGTCTCTTCGCTGCGAATTCCCTCGGCCAAAAGATCTTCAGCAACGGCAAACAAGAACTAAACTTGTCAGTGGCCCCAAACCAAAGCGTAACCTTCCGCTACCGAATCCTAATCAACTCAGAAATCCTCACCCCAGAAAAATCCGAAGCCGCTTACGAAAACTTCGTTTCGTCCTACCGCTAGAGACAATTCGGCCGCTTCCTCTAATATCCTTTTCCTTTGACCACGAACTAGGTGAATTCGTGGGCGCCTTCGAGCAGGACTTGGTGTGGGATGCGGGCGGGGATGCGCACGATGTCGCCGGCGGAAAGCTTCTGACGAGTGCCGCCCTGAATGGTACCGTTGCAGCAACATTCGCTTGGTTATCGATCAATTCTTCCGGGAGCTCAATCTGGTGCCCGATGTGGCGATGGAGGCGGAAGACACGGAAGCCATCAAGCGTTTGGTGGAGTCCGGGTTCGGCTATTCCATTCTTCCGGAGCATGCCGTGCGGGGAACGTATTTTTTCCACACGCTGCGAGTGAAGGGGCATCGCTTGAGGCGCAGCCTGGCGCTCGCCATGGCGCAGGCAGATTACCCCCGAAGACTTACGGAATCGATTGCCGGCTTTCTGCAAGGCGCCTTGAAGCAAGAATAAACCAACAGCAAGCGGAAGCCATTCAATGCCCGTTGAGGTTCATCCAGCTGTCTGCGTTGGAGCGGAACAGGCGCGTGACGTCGCGCTGAATGTCGTTGCGTGTGACGCCGCGGCCGTCTTCAGCTAACAGGCGATAAGCGTTGGAGAGGATGGGAGCGAGAGTTCGACGCGTGTTGCTCCATTTGTAGATCACTTGCTCGAGAACGCGGGCGTCCGAATGCTGCGGAATGAAACTGGTGCCCAGCATTTCGATGCGCTCGCGTGTAATCTCTTCGACGATGGACGGATTATTCATGAACCACCAACAGCCGAAGGGCATAAGGTTGCTGAACTTTCGCGCATAAACGCAGAGCTCGTGCTGGTTCTCGCGGCTTAGCACGCTCACCAAAAAACGATTCTTCGGAAAGGTGCGGCAGAGATTTTCAAGCAAGCGTAGATCTGCCCGGCCAACAGCGTCGCCCGCCAGGCGCAGGGCCGCGTTTGCTTGCGGGCGTACGCCAATCATCAGAGAGAGGGGAAGGTCGAGTTCGCGGCAAGAAGGCAGGACAGCTTCCGCCAGAAGATGGTTGCCGAGAGTTTCCGCCGGATAGAAGAAGGTATCGGGAAGCGAGACGGCCATGTACATGGGGTGCATGCGTTCGTACCAATCAAAGAGGAAGCGCTGGACCGCGGCGGCGGATTTTCCCGAAGCCTGCGCGTCCACCTTATAGCCCTGCGCGGCCAGTACCTGCCAATGCGCCGCCCAATGCCTGAGAATTTTGTCCAGCCGGAGCACGGCGCGAAATTGTGGATGCTCGCGAGCGCCGTTTAACCAGGCCGGAGCTTCCTCAGGGTCCAGAGGGTCGTTGGTCATCACCACGAGGCTAATTCCGGCTATACCAAACACGCGTTGAATGTGGTCCTCAAGGGATTGGGTCTGGAAAAAGGCGCGCGCTTCAGCTAGATCCAAGCTATCGGTAGGCAACTCGAAGGCCTTGAGGACGGCGACAACGCCTCGCGCGGATTCGGATATCGGCGTGTTTTCGACAAACAGCGCACGCCAGATGGCGTCGGCCTGTTGCGTTTTAGAAAGAGCGAAATACTGCTCGGGTGTGGTGGGTGAGGAGCGGAAAAATTCAGCCTCGAGGTAATGGTATGTAAGGAGCTCGTCGATACCCCACAAACCGAGCTTGCCGAAGGACGGAGAGAATAGATGGGTGTGAATGTCGATGATCGGGGTCGCCACCAGCACCTCTTCGACTGCCTGGAACAGTTGCGCGGTTTCGACTATCTGCGCCCCCGTTGATTGCGGGCGATGCCTGCCCTGATTGGGAAGTGTGGCTTTCATGCAGAGGTCCGACCTCGACGCCTGGACTAAATATCAATTCTAGCAGCGATTCGTTCGCTGACCATTCGGGGCGCGAAAGAGTCAGGTAGCTGCGAGACGGTGAGGCTATTCAGGGTTTGATGGAGTGTCAACCTGTAAAAACTAAAGTTAAGATTCAGCGATACTTAATGAACGTTGGCTTGGTCTCAAAACCTGTTGTCGAGGCTTTACCGTTTGACTCCGCACAGGGCGCGTACCAGAATACAAGCCTTCCAAAGCCGATGCCGCCGAAGGATCCCAAATCTCTGCGTAGCTATCGCTGGTACGGCCCGGATGATTTGCGTTCGTTTGGCCATCGCTCGCGCGCTGCTTCCATGGGTTGCCTACAAGCTGATTATGCCGGCAAGCCGGTCATCGCCATCATTAACACCTGGAGCGACATTAATCCCTGCCACAGCCATTTGCGCGAACGCGCGCAAGATGTAAAGCGCGGCGTGTGGCAAGCCGGCGGCTTCCCAGTGGAGATGCCGGCCATCACTCTCGGCGAAACATTTCAGAAGCCGACCACGATGATGTATCGCAATCTTCTAGCGATGGAGACGGAAGAGTTGCTGCGCTCCTATCCCGCGGACGGCTGCGTGCTCCTCGGAGGATGCGACAAGACCACGCCAGCACTGCTTATGGGCGCGATCAGCGCGAATCTTCCCGCTATTTTTGTTCCAGCAGGTCCGATGCTCCGGGGCAACTGGCGCGGCCAGATTCTTGGCAGCGGGTCGGATGTCTCCAAATATTGGGCGGAGCGACGTGCAGGCAATATCGATCAGCAAGCCTGGATGCAAATCGAAGAGGGCATCGCGCGCTCCGCGGGGACATGCATGACTATGGGCACAGCCTCTACCATGACCGGCGTGGCGGAAGTCCTTGGCCTAACTTTGCCGGGCGCCAGCAGCATTCCCGCGGTCGACGCCAATCATCCCAAAATGGCGAGTCGGTCTGGGCGCCGCATCGTGGAGATGGTTTGGGAAGATCTCAAGGCGCGGGACATTTTGCGAGAAGCTTCCTTCAACAATGCAATCGCTACGGTGCTCGCGCTTGGCGGCTCAACAAACGCAGTGATTCACATGATCGCGTTGGCCGGACGCGCCGGAATCAAGTTGACCCTCGACCGCTTCGACGACCTTTCCCGCAAGACGCCGCTGCTCGCCAATTTGCGCCCCAGCGGGAAGTATTTGATGGAGGATTTTTACTACGCCGGCGGCCTGCCTGCTCTGCTAAAAGCTCTAGCTTCTCACCTGGATTTGCAATCCCTGACGGTTACCGGCAAAACGCTAGGCGAAAATATCGGATGCGCGGAAATCTTCAACGGAGATGTGATTCGCGGTACCGATAATCCTGTGCTCGAATCCGGAGGTTTGGCAATCTTGCGCGGTAACTTGGCTCCCAGCGGCGCGGTCATCAAGCCCTCAGCCGCCGAACCGGCCCTTTGGAAGCATGCCGGCCGCGCCATCGTCTTCGACAGCTACGACGAAATGAATGCTCGAATCGATGACCCCGCTCTCGATGTGGACGCAAACAGCGTGCTTGCTCTGCGCAACGCCGGCCCTAAGGGCGCGCCGGGCATGCCCGAATGGGGCAATCTGCCCATTCCGCAAAAACTTCTAAAGGCGGGGGTACGCGACATGGTGCGCATCTCCGACGCGCGCATGAGCGGCACAAGCTACGGGGCGTGCGTCCTGCATGTGGCGCCGGAATCATTTGTCGGCGGTCCTCTGGCGCTGCTGAAGGAAGGTGACATCGTTGAGTTGAACGTCACTTCGCGCCAACTGAATATGCGGGTGAGCGACGAGGAATTGGCCCGGCGCCGAGCCGCTTGGCGGCCGAAAGCGGGCATCTATCCGCGCGGCTACGGCAAATTGTTCTTGCAACACATCAAGCAGGCTGACGAAGGATGCGACTTTGATTTTCTTGAAGGCACCGCACCGATCCCGGAACCGGAGATCCACTGAATCGAAGGCTTTTAGGAAGGACCTTGCGGGCGGACTAAGTTGCTAGCACACTGTCAACGGTGAGCACTGTCAAACGCAGATTCAGCGGTTACGTTGAGGGGTAGCGTTGCTCCCAATCATCGATTCAGCCACTTGGGAGAACTTCGTTCACTGAGGGCCGGACAGGTAGGAAGACCTCGTAGCAATCAAACCTCACGCCCACACAAGTCGCATCCTGCGGAGAACTGTTCGCCTGGACATGGACTACGTGACCCGTACAACGCCATTCGGACGCGGGTTTATGTGTGACTTCTTCCGGCATCTCGAAAACGAGATACACCGGCGTGCCCTTGCAAAGGGTTAAATCCGTTGCAAAGTATATGCCTCGTGTAGAGACATTCAGCGACTCCGCTGTGTGCTCTAGCGCGGCAGACTTTGGAATACGGACGCGAAGCGGAATTTTGAGGCCGAGTCGTTCGGCAAGCTGTCGTTCGGTTCGAGTCATGAGAACGACATTCTCCCCTGGCTAATAAGGGAGCCTTGGAACCAAATTGATATACCTATTGGCGATTCTACTTCCGAGGGAAATACCGCCTAGAGGGAATGGGCTGGCGAGAATCGGTTAGGCTGTCCAGACGA
>CATPAM010000168.1 GCA_955651735.1 Candidatus Acidiferrales bacterium
CCCCCGGATTGCTTCCGCTGGCAATGTTGTATGGTCGGCCGTCTTTATTGCCGGCAGAGGGCGGCGGCGCCGGCAATTCCGGCGTCGGAGCCGTATTTCGCTAGCAGCAGCGGGATTTCGCAGCAGCGCGCATTGATGGACCACTTGGGCAGCTCGGTTTGCATGCGGGGGAAAAACTCGCTCATTAATTGCGCCACGCCGCCGCCAAACACAATTATGTCGGGCTCCAGCAAGTCGATCAGGTTGCCGAGCCACACCGCCAACAAATCCGCTGTCGCTTCCAGAGCTTCTCTGGCTAGCGCATCGCCTGCGTGGAAAGCTTCCGCAACATTTTCCGCCGTCAAGCGCTCGAGGCTGCCGCCGGCGAGTTCGCGCATGCGTGACGGCGTGTTCGATTCCGCCAAGCGTGCCCGCGCGCGCCGCGCAATCGCCGGCCCGGAACACAGCGCCTCGATACATCCGCGTTTTCCGCAGCCGCAGCGCGGGCCGTTGTAGTCGATGCTGACGTGCCCGCCTTCCGCGGCGCTGCCGGTGCGCCCGTGGTAGATGCGGCGGTCGAAAATAATTCCGGTGCCAATGCCTGTACCGAGCGTAGCGTAGAGCACGTTGCGAAAATCTGCGCCAGCGCCCCAGACTGCTTCGGCCAGTGCCGCGGCATTCGCGTCATTGTCGACCTTCGCGCCAACGTGGAAGGCGCGCTGCACTTTCGCGGCCAGGGGAAAATTGCGCCAGCAGGGCAAATTCGGCGGATTCAACACTACTCCGCGAATTGGATCGAGCGGTCCTGGCGCGCAAATTCCGATTCCAGCCAGCGATGCGTGCGCTTCTGGATGCTTCTCAAAAACAGAGTTGATTGCGCGCTCTACCGCCGCGAATCCCGCCGCCGCATCTTCCTGGGCGGGCATGGCCGCGCGCGTCTGGAACAAGATTGTGCCTCTTGCGTCGACGAGGCCGGCTGCAACCTTCGTTCCGCCGATGTCTACTCCGAGCGTGAAGTCGTTTCGCTGATTTTCTGCTGCTTGCTCCTTTAGGCTCATTGGTCACCTACGTGAAGACAGCCAAGATTGGCTGTCTCACGGGAGAATGGTCCATCACTCTAGTCCATCACTCGATTCCGAGGCGCTGCTGCATTTGTTCTAAGGTGACTCGTTTGGTTTCCGGGTAGAAAAAGAGGACCACGAAGAATTGCAGGACCATCATTGCGGAGAAAAACATGAAGGGATACGCGCCGGAGGATTTCGCGAGCTGCGGGAACGTGTACGCGATGACGGCGTTCATCACCCAGTGGGAGGAACTGCCCAGCGCCTGTCCCTTGGCGCGCACGCGATTGGGAAAAACTTCGCTGATATAGACCCAGATGACCGCGCCCTGCGAAATGGCGAAAAATGCGATGTACGCCACCAGGAACCACAGCAAATATTCCTGATGCTGGTGAGTCAGAAAAACGCGAGCGACACCGGCCAGGCACAACGCCGTCCCGACCGAGCCGATCAGCAGCAGAGTTTTCCGCCCCAACTTGTCGATGACGGACATCGCTAAAAGTGTCGCGAGCAAGTTCATCCCGCCGACGGCCACAGCTTGTAGGTCGCCGGAAAGCTTGCTGAATCCGGCGGCGCCGAAAATGTCGTTGAGGTAATAGAGGATGGCGTTGATGCCGGAAAGCTGGTTGAACATGCCGATGGTGATGGCGAGAAAAATGGGAAGGCGATATTTCCACGTGAAGAGCGGCTCGGTTTTTTCTAGTCTTTCCAGGTGCACGGAGCTGACGATTTCCTGCAACTCTGTCTCGGTATCTTCGGCGCCCATTTTCTGCAACACCGCACGCGCTTCGTCGACTCGCTTTTGCGTGACCAGCCAGCGCGGGCTTTGTGGGATGCCAAATAGCATGACCAAGAACAGGACAGCCGGAAGCGCAGCGACGCCGAACTGCCAGCGCCATTCCGCCGGGCCCAGTCCCTGGCGCGCGATTACGAAGTTCGACAAATAGGCGAGCAGGATACCGATGACGATGTTGATCTGAAACATGCCGACAAGGCGGCCGCGGATTCTTGCCGGTGCCAGTTCCGCGATGTACACCGGACCCAGGACCGACGAGCCACCGATGCCCAGGCCGCCGAGAAAACGCGCCAAAAGCAACGTGTCCCAGCTCCACGCGAAAGCGCAGCCCAGGGCGGAGAGGACATAGAAGATAGCCAACACGCGCAGCGTCTCTCTCGCTCCATATTTCTGGCCAGGAATGCCGGCGGACATTGCGCCGATGACCGTGCCAATCAGCGCCATGGCGACGGTGACACCCAGTTGCTGCGGCATTAGAGCGTAAGCCAGCGTGAGCGAGTGTGTGGTGCCGGCGATTACGGCGGTGTCGAAACCAAACAGAAGTCCACCGAGCGCACCGACCGCGGTGGCTTTGAGCAGGTTGGGGTTAAGTTTCATCGAGTGTTTGCGCTAGGAGCCAGTTCCTTTGGGCGCATATCGTCCTCTGCATGGCCACGGTCGTCAAGAGTGCGTTGGAATTTCGTAGTTAACAATAATCGGACCCCACCCCCCTGTTTTTCGGATGTGTGGCAAGGAAAGGGGTTACCGGCGCATCTTCCGGATGTCTGACAGAGAAACGATCTAGGGGTTTGCTCGTTGAAGTTTGAAAGGGCACAACGTATTCGGAACGGAATGACGCCACACGCTGGGGCAATGCGAATGGTTATCAAAATAAAGGGATTGCAGGAAAAGCAATTGGCAAGCATGTGGAAACAAAGGGGCAGCAAAAACACGTGACTCGTGATCCGTGAAGGCGCGCGTCGCGGTGATTCGTTGTGACAGCAATCTTAGCTGCCTGTGGGCGCAGGACCGTGCAGGGCTGTAGGAGCAGCGTTTGAAAATGGCGGGTGGATTGGGTTGCAGCTTGGCGATCACGATTTATTTTACTGGGCTCGGAGAGCGGCGAAAACTAGTCGTAGGGACAAAAGTGAATCACCTGTCCTGAACCGATGGGGTGCTCCGGTAGCTAGATTGGACGGTCGGGAAGCAAGTCAAATTGCGGACGAATCTGTTTTCTGATCGCTGGCAGGGGCACTTTACATATTCCCATATAAGCATGTATTATTCTCCCATGGCTCGAGCGGCTACGACTTCCGATGCATTTAACGCGGTGGCGGAGCCTCGCCGGCGGGACATACTGAGTTATTTGGCGCTGCAGGAACGGCCGGTTGGCGACATTGTGGTGGCGCTGGGTCTGGAGCAGCCGTCGGTTTCCAAGCACCTGCGGGTGCTCAAGGATGTCGGCCTGGTGCGCGTGCGGCGCGAAGGGCGGCACATGCTGTACCGAGTTAACGCGGAGGCGATTCGTCCCTTGCACGAATGGGCGGGCACCTTCGAGCGGTTCTGGCGGCATCAACTGCAGAAGGTGAAGGAACGCGCGGAAGAGAAGATGACAAAGGTTTGATTCTGATTTCAATTCCAGGAGGAACGATGATTTCGACAATATCCACGATCGAGAAAATGACGCTCAGCCTTACCGAGGAAGTCCCCGTGCAGGCGCCGATTGAAGTGACGTTCGCGACGCTGCTGGAGCAACTGGGGCCGCTGAACGGCACACCGGAAGGGCAATCCATGTCGATGAAAATCGAGCCCTGGCCGGGCGGAAGGTGGTACCGCGACCTGGGCGACGGCAACGGACACTTCTGGGCCCATGTGCAGGCCATCAAGCGGCCGACGCTGCTGGAAATCACCGGGCCTTTGTTCATGTCGTATCCGGTCATCTCCAATGTGCAGTACCGATTCAGCGAGGTGGATGGCGGCACGCTGATCAAGTTTCATCACACGGCGCTCGGGCTGATTCAGGATGAGCACAGAGAAGGAGTAGGGAAGGGCTGGGGGCACATCCATGCGAACGTGCGGAAGCGTGCGGAGGCGCCGGTGCGCGCAGGAAAAGCGGCGGGGCGGTAAGCAAGAGGAGATTGGTATGTGTCCAGCATGCTGGGCAACTCTGGCGATGATTGTTGTGGGTGCATCTTCGACGGGCGGTTTGGCGGCGTTGGTGGTGAACAAGTTTCGCAACGACACCAGCGCGAAGTCGAATATTGCGCTTAGCAAATTGAAGGAGTCTCAAACAAAGGAGAACGGGTCATGAGCAAGAGCACGATTCAAAATCCAAGAGTGGTTACGCGAGAGGAGTGGCTCGCAGCGCGCAAGGAGTTGCTGGCCAAAGAAAAGAGCCTCACGCGCCAGCGGGACGCGCTCAGCGCGGAACGGCGGCAACTGCCATGGGTGAAAGTCGATAAGGAATACATTTTCGATGCCCAGGGCGGCAAGAAGACGCTTGCGGATCTCTTCGAGGGAAGAAGCCAACTTATCGTGTATCACTTCATGTTTGGTCCAGATTGGAAGGAAGGCTGCCCGAGCTGTTCTTTCAATATGGATCATACGGACGGCGCTCTCGTGCACCTCGCGCAGCGCGATGTGTCGTTCGCGGCGATTTCGCGGGCTACACTGCCGCAAATCGAAGCGTTCAAAAAGCGCATGGGCTGGCGCTTCCCGTGGGTGTCGTCGAACAGCAACAACTTCAATCGCGACTATAACGTTTCATTCACGAAAGAGGAAAAAGCGAGCGGCAAGATGTACTACAACTACGCGATTCAAGCATTTCCGAGCGAGGAAGGGCCGGGAATCAGCGTCTTCTACAAGGACAAGAGCGGAACCATCTTCCACACCTATTCCGCTTACGCGCGTGGCACGGAGATGACGGTCAACGCGTACAACTATCTTGATTTCGTGCCGAAAGGCCGCGACGAGGATTCCTTGCCGTTTACGATGGCTTGGGTTCGCCACCACGACCGCTACACTGACGGCCACCTGGCCGACAAAGACAAACCGTATTGGCCCGCCAATGCGGCTTCTGCGTCATAAAACCGGCGTGCCGGTGCGCGTACAGCGAGCCGGCGAAGCAATACAAAAAGGGCGCGAGCCTTGGGAGGCTCGCGCCCGGGCAGTGCTTGGGTCTAGGTGGAGACCTTACCTCGCCTTCATAGCCACGAGGACCTGCTCTCGTGTCACCGGACCCTGGGCCAGCTCGACGTCCTTGGGGGCCTTCGGCGCTGCGTAGCGGAGGGTACGCCCAATGCCGGACAAGCGAAGCTCCGTGACGGCAGAGACGCTGCCGCGAGTTTCGATGACCAGCATGCTCTGCTCGTTGACTTTCTCGTCGGCGACCAAAGCGGGAATGAACTGCGAGCCCTTCGGGCCGTTGAGCTTGATGGGGGACGAGATGTCGAGGGACTTCATCTCGAAAGTGTAGTCGCCCGCGGGCAACGTGGCGTTCTGCCAGCGGACTTCATGGCGGAGAGTAAAACTGTCTTTGTAAATTCCCTGAGCAGTGGCGGGTGTCGCGCTTGCGCAAACGGCTGCCAACGCGAAGGCTGCGATTACCAGCATCGATTCCGAAGCGATGTCATAAACCTCCTTGCGAAGCTTGGGTCGATTGCGGCCTTTCAGGTTTGATCTTGGGTCGCACGCCAGTAGCGGGAGCATTCGACGGGCCACGCCGGAAAGTTTCAGCGAAGCCATTTGACAAGCGGGCGCAACAGGTTGAAGCGCAAGGAGATAGCTGGTCGGCGGTGAGGGAGCCAGAGGACAAGGCGCCTTGTACGGCGCTGCGATTTCTCTCTGAGCGGATAGAGGGGCTATCCAGTCGGATAATGGCCCCCCAATAATTTCTGTCCATCGGCGGCGTTCACCGCGTCGTCCCACTGAGGCAAGTCCCGCTTGCCGAGCATGGCCTCAGCTGCCCAGGCTCCCAAGTACACGGAAAGTGCGACGCCGTGCCCGCTGTACGCTCCGAGCACAATTACATTGCGATGCGCAGCGTGGCGCCGGAAAACCGGCTCCCAGTTTTCGGCAATGAGGATCGGTCCGCCCCAGCGATGGCTTATCCGAACGCCGCGCAGCGCGGAATGTAAATCGCGCACGCGTCTTTCGAGATCGGACAGAAGCTTGGCAGCGCGGCCTTCCGCCACATTTAGCGTCAGCAATACCCGCCAATCCTCGACGTGCACCAATCCGCATCCAAAAATCAGGCGGTTTTCGTGGAAGACGCGTCCCCACAAATAAGGCAGATCGACGGTATAAAACGGCTTTCGTTGCGCGAGCCCTAGCGATGAAAGCTGTTCTGGCGAAAGCGGCTCCGTGGCGATCGCCATCGTCAATTTCGGTTGCGCGCGGCCAGCAAGGCCGCTTAGCTCTAGGGATTCAGCGTTTGTCGCCAGCAGGGCGGAGCGAGCGCGCACTGGCTTTCCGCGAATCGTCAGGACGGGCGATTCCTCGAAGTGCAAGCTTTCCACGGGCGCGTTTTCAAAAATCAGCGCGCCGCGTTTGCTGGCTGCCTGCGCCAAGCCGCTCAGCATCTTGCCGGGATCGATCGTGCCGCCGGGCACTTCTCGCGTGACGCCCAAGGTGCCGGAATCATTCCACGCGATCGGGGAGTTCGGCATCACCCCTTGTCGGCCGATCTCCCAGGCGCCGGGAAGCCCCAGATCGCATTGCACCTCCAGTTCGCGCAGAATGCCGGACAAGCCCACCAGCACATCGCCAAGGCCGGGCAGGCTCCCGGCGGCCGTTTCAGAGAGAGCCATTCCCCCGGTATGTCCACTGGAGCCTGCGCCGATGTGGCTGCATTCGAAGAGTGCCACGCGCTTGCCGGGTTCTGAATGGCGCAGCCAAGCCGCCGCGGCGAGTCCGGTAAAGCCGCCGCCAACAACGGCGAAATCAATTTCTTCCGGCAGCGCTTGCGGCTCGGAATGGAAATCAATCGTCCAGGGTGGGAGGCCCATCGCGGAATTGCTGCCGAACTTGGCGGAAGTGTCGCACCCATGTGTCCACCATGCTGCTACGATTTTTGCTTTTCGCCTGAGAGGCGGCGGCCCAAGGCTTCAAGCGCCGTGTCCAGCGTTTGGCGCTTCTTCCAGAAGCCCTTCCATAAATCGCCGACGGCTTCCAGCCGGGACGGCAGAGTCTTGATGGTCCAAGCGTCCGGATCGATGTTGCCATCTACCAGCTCGTCGGAGGTCACCGGCGTCGAAACAGTGGCTCCCGGATGGGCCCTCGCGGAATAAACGGTGGCCAGCGGCTTGCCCTTTGCGTTTTGCAATGCGTCGAGGAGCACGCGTCCGGGCGGGCGCTTGCGGATGCTGCGCTCGAGCGTCGTGTCTCGCGGCAACTCCGCGGCGACAAGTTGGCTGATGATTTCCGCGAAGGTGCGCGTCTGCGCGTATTTGTAAATCGGCTCAAGGGGCACGTAGATGTGAAACCCAGTGGCACCGGAGGTTTTTAGGAAGCAGACCAGGCGCGTGGAGAGCAGCACTTTGTAAATCGAGCACGCCACGCGAAGCACGGTGCTGAACGGTGTCTCCGGCGTGGGATCGAGATCGAAAAAGACGTAATCGGGATAATCCTGATGGTTGAAGCGGCTGGACCACGGATTGTGGTCGATGCAGCCGAGATTGGTGAGGAAGAGAAGGGAAGCGCGGTCTTCGGCCATTACGTAATCCATTTCACCGCCTCGCTCATCGGAATAAACGGTGGCCCGCTTGATCCAAGCAGGAATCGATTCCGGCGCTTCCTTTTGGAAGAAACTTTTTTCTTCGATTCCGTTTGGATAGCGCCGCATGACCAGGGGCCGGTCCTTCAGGAAGGGAAGAATATGGTCCGCCATGCGGTAGTAGTACGCGAGGAGATCGCGCTTGCGGATGCCGGACTCCGGAAAATAAATTTTGTTCAAGTGCGTGAGGGCGAGCGTTCTGCGGTCGACCTGCAGGCGCAGGCTTTCTGCTGTGCCGTGCGCCAATTCCTCAAAAGCTGCGTCGCGCGCGGGAGCTTTGGATTTCGAAGGCTTGCTTGCCGGGGCTTTTGGATCTTCAACGCGCTCGTGCCAGGCGGGGGCGAAAGTACATTCCTCGGGCGTGCGGTCCTTACGGATAGCCAGGAAGACGGGCGCCCGCAAGTGTTTGTCTTCCGTCCAGTTCGCGAACTTGATTCGTGCAACCATCGCGGGGCGCACCGATTCAACTTGTTCGCGCAATTTGGGAGGATTACGCAAAGGCGAACGCACAACGCGCAGCTTTTCGAGTTGCGCGAGCAGATCCTTTTGCGTTTTCTGATCGAAGCCCGTTCCGGCGCTACCGATAAACTGCAAATTCTTTTTTTCGTCAAATAGGGCAAGGACCAGCGCGCCAAAATACTGGCGTGAACGCCGCGGCGCTGTCCAGCCGATTATTATCGCGTCAAGCTCGTTGATGATTTTGAATTTGAGCCAGAAGCCTGTGCGATTTCCGGTATAGGGACTCTCTATCTGCTTCCCGACAATCCCCTCCAGGCCTTGCTCCTTCGCCGCGGCGTATAGCTCCTTCCCGTTTTCGAGTTGGTGCTCTGAATAGCGCACGCGGTCGTCGCCGCGCAGCATGTGGCTCAGTAATTCTTTTCGCTGCAGGAGCGGTGTTTTTCGCACATCGAAGCCATTGCAATAAAGCGCATCGAAAAGGTAGTAGGTGAGCGGGACTTCTGCTATCAACTTCTGCGAAGGCTTGGTAACACCAAATCGGTTCTGCAACTTCTGAAAATCGCTGCGCCCGTTTTCGTCCAGCGTGACGATTTCGCCGTCGAGGATGGCAGTGCCGGCACGCAAGTGTTTGGCGAGATCCTGAAACTCAGGGAATTCCGAGGTGACATCGCGCCCGGAGCGGGCAGATAGGCGCACGTTGCCATTGTCCACAAACGCGACGGTGCGAATGCCATCCCATTTGATCTCGAAGAGCCAGTTTGGATCGGAGAAGGGTTTGTCCGCGAGCTTGGCCAGCGTGACGGAAATTTCGCGCGGCATCGGGGCGCTGCGGGCTCCGGGCAATTGCGCGGGATTGGGCAGGGTGGAATCCTGGTCGGATCGTCTCTCCTTTTGCGTTTTGGACAGATGGCGGCCGCTGACGACTGATTCGCCGTGTTCGTCCACATTCCAGAGCGGGTCCGCGTATTCGTCGCGGTGCTTGATCAGCAGCCATTCGTTTTTGCCTTGGCTGCGCTTCAGCTTCACCAGGACGAAACTTCCGTTCAGTTTCGCGCCGTGCAAGCGAAACTTCAACTCGCCGCGTTCGAGCTGCTCCGCTGCGGTGAGAGCGCCTTCGCGTTCGTAGGTGCCCTGGTCCCAGATGATGACTTCGCCAGCGCCGTAGTTTCCTTCGGGGATGGTTCCTTCGAACTTGCGGTACTCAAAGGGGTGGTCTTCCACTTGAACTGCCAATCGCTTGTCACCGGGATTGAGCGAAGGCCCTTTGGGGACGGCCCAGGATTTCAACACGCCGCCGACTTCCAGGCGCAAATCATAGTGCAGCCTTCGTGCGGCGTGCTTTTGGATGACAAAGATCTTTTCGTCTTTGCGAGCTTTCTTCCCGTGAGGTTCGGGTGTCTCGGCAAAGTGGCGCTTGCGACGGTATTCCGCGAGTTCAGCCATTGTTAGCGCATTATAGTGCGGCACGGAGCACCATCTGCTCTAAAATGTCTTGCGTCGAGCCTGCGGTCGGCTTCGCGAGGCCGGAGCGCATCAAAGTTTTAGCTTATTGCCGCCCGGATTGCCGGTCTGACCATTTGTTCAGGAGGATTGAAATGGCGGCTTCGGTTTGGAAAGGGGCCATCAGTTTCGGCCTGCTCACTATTCCCATCCGGTTGTATCCGGCAGCGCGCCCTCGGCGCATCAACCTGCACCTGATTCATAGGAGGTGTCACACACGGCTGCGTCAACCGTTGTATTGCCCGACCTGCCATCGTATCGTCGACCGCTCAGAGGTGGTGAAGGGGTACGAATATGAAAAGGGCAAGTACGTGTTGGTTGAAAACGAGGAGATAAAAAAGATCACTCCCCAGTCCGGTAGGACGATGGAGATTGACGCGCTCGTGAAAAGCTCACAGATCGACCCAGTATATTTTGAGTCCTCCTACTTCGCGTTGCCGGAAAAGGACAATGCAAAGCCGTACGTGCTCCTGGTTAAGGCGCTGGAAGACTCGGATCGTGTGGGAATCGCGAAAATAGCGATGCATCAGCGGGAATACACTGTGTTCATAAGGCCGAGAACCCATGGCCTGACAATTCACACCATGTATTTCGTCAATGAAATTCGCAATGTCGAGGGTTACGGAAAGATAGGCCTGGATGTGAAGCTGAAGCCGCAGGAGATTAAGCTGGCCGAGCAACTCGTAGAAAGCCTTGCCGAGGACTTCAAGCCGCAGAAATACCACGACACCTTTCAAGAGAATTTAAAGGCGCTGATTGAAGCGAAGCGGAAAGGCAAGACGATCGCGGAGGAGGAGGCGCCCAAGCGAGCTCCGGTCATCGACATGATGGAAGCGTTGAAGCGCAGCCTGCACGCTGCGGAAGCGCAAAAGCGAAAAAAGCCGATGCGGGCGCGCCCGGCGAGTCGCGAGCGGGAAAGGCGCCGGCTAGCGAGCTAACGCAGTGGAATCGGTACAGCCAATCTGGGCGTGGCGCATTGTAGGTGTGCTGCGTGCTGGATGTACTGGGTTCCGTTCACTCCGGCCGGATGCCGCGATTTTATGTCAAGGGCGCAGTTTGACCTCCCGTTGCTCATCCGCTATAGTCATGAAGCGGGGTGGAGCAGCCTGGTAGCTCGTCGGGCTCATA
>CATPAM010000169.1 GCA_955651735.1 Candidatus Acidiferrales bacterium
CGGTAGACGATCTCCAGCTTGGTCCAAACCGTAGGGGGCTCGGCAGCCCGCTCCCCGGAACAAACCACTTCCAGCCATTCCAATTTTTGCCGCTTCTTCTTCAGCACGGTCACAACGTCCGTCGCTGTGCATGCCCCTAGCGCCATCAGCACCAATTCCATCGGCCCCGGCGCCTTGTTCGACTCTCGGTCTGAGTCCATCACCAGCGCATGACCCGAAGGGCTCGTGGCCACAAATTTTTGCTCCCCAATCCATTTCACCGCCGCCGTTTGCATACGCCCTCCTGCCGTGGCCCCACAGAATAGCAAACAAGGCTGCATCTCTTTGTCGTTACACGGCTCCCGCTAAACTCCTCTGACACTCCGCACCTGTCACCCAACAAAGATGACATCCCTTTGACGCGGCGATGACATGGCTGGCCCATGAGCGCCGTCAAAATAAGTGAGGTTTTATATGCATCCAGCAACCAATCCGTCCGGCGGCGACGCCAAGCAGCAACGGGTACAATTCGCAAGGAAAGCAAGCCCCCGCGTACGCCGCGCGTCAACGCAGCAAGCGGCAACTACCCCTGCTCAAGGGGGAAGACCCTTAAAGCCCGATGCCGCTTCTCTCCAAGAAGCCATTCGCCTGGCCCAGCAGGGCGACGCCAGCGCCTTCGAAACCATTTATCAACTGCACAGCCGCCGCGTGTACGCTCTCTGTCTGCGCATGAGTGGCGACCCCGTTGAAGCCGAAGATCTGACGCAGGAGGCCTTCCTGCAGCTCTTCCGCAAGATTCATACATTCCGCGGCGAGTCGGCCTTTTCTTCCTGGATGCACCGCCTCACCGCCAATATCGTCCTCATGCGCTTCCGCAAGAAGAGGCCCGTCTCCGTCTCTCTGGAAGAAATGACTCGTCCCGACGACGAAAAAGACCGTCCCACTTTCGAAATCGGTGTCCCCGACCTCCGCTTGACCGGCCTTTTCGACCGCATCAACCTTCACGCTGCCCTCGAGCAATTGCCGCAAGGCTACAAGTCCATGTTCCTCCTTCACGATGTTCACGGTTACGAGCACAACGAAATCGCCAGCATGCTCGGTTGCTCGGTGGGCAATTCCAAATCGCAATTGCACAAAGCTCGCAAACGCCTGCGCGAACTCTTGCATGAGGTGCGTCACTACGCTGCTCATCAATTCCCGGAGATTGCTACCTCCAGCGCCTGGAAATAGCCTCGAACGGTACTATCGCCTCCGCAATCTACTTTCCCTTGCGGGTTAGGTGGAAAATCATGGGCCTATCCATTCCCTCGTGCCGCCAGGTCCATATTTCCGTGATGTGATCTTCATCCTCAAAGCGAATCACCAGGTGATGCTGGTGACCCGTATTCGGTGAGGGCAGATTGCTCGCGCCCTGAAAATCGAAAGCCAGCTCCTTCACTTCATCCGTGCCGGGAACGGCACGCATGCGCGGCTGGTTGTTCGTGGGACAGAAATGGACCAGCGCGATTCCGTCGCCGTCCAGACTGTACACCGTCACCATCTCCTCCATACCCGAGGGCGATAGTGTCTCCATTACCGCCGTGTTCGAGACGATGGATCTAAAGTTGGTTTTCACCGGCTGGTGTTTGTCGTCAGTGCCTGCCCACTCACCCGCAAGGGCCTGCAGCTTCTGGAAAACAGCGGTGGAGTGCGGCACGGCCAGCACATTTCTTGCTGCGACAACAACGAGGATGGCAAGAATCGACGCGCGTTTGCTCATGGACACCTCGAGGCCTTGGGCTGGAAACCAACCACACTTGTGCCTTTGGACGGAAGACTCTCCGGAAGGAAAGCAGGCAATCGCTACGAGTTCCTTGTTAACGTGGCTACTTCAATGATCGGATTCGGCATCGACTTCATCGTGCGCACAAACGCCGCCACCACCTTGGCGTCAAACTGCGCGTTAGCGCAGCGTTCCAGCTCGGCCAGCGCTTCCGCGGCCGCGCGCGCCTTTTTATACGTGCGGTCGCTCGTAATTGTGTCATAAGCGTCCGCCACCGCGATGATCCGCGCGCCCAATGGAATTTTCTCGCCCCCCAAGGCGTGCGGATATCCCGAGCCGTCAAAAAATTCATGATGGTGCAGCACCATGTCCCTTATGCGCGCCAGTGGTGTCAGCGGCTCCAGAATTTTCGCCCCAAACGTCACGTGCGATTTCATCGTGTCCCACTCTTGGGGATTCAGCGGGCCGTTTTTGTTCAAAATATTCTCTGGAATCGCCACTTTTCCGATGTCGTGCAGCACTCCTCCCAGCCGGATCTCCTCAACCTCCAAATCGTTCAATCCCAGCGCCTCGCCGATGAGCGCCGCATATGCGGACACCTTCTGCGAGTGCCCTTGCGTGTAGTGATCCTTTGCGTCGATCGCGAACGCCAGCGACGTTACCGTGTCCAGCACCGCCTGCGGCAGCGCCTGCGGTCCCTGCGAAGCGGACGGCGCCCCGGTTGCTGTACCGTTCACCCCCTCCGTTGCCGCCAGCGACTCCGTAAATTGCTTCAACCTTGAATAAATTTCCTCAAACGCTTCTGGGCCGGTGGCAAACAAGCGCTTCAGCGTCACGCCCAGGTACGCTTCCAGCACGTCTCGCTTCCATTTCTTCGCTTCGTTGGGGTCGAAATGGTCGGCCGTCGACACCGCGTTGCCGCCCTGGTGTTTTGACAAATACATCGAAGCGTCCGCGACCTGGATCAATTCCTGGGGCGAGGAGCCATGCAGCGGATAACACGCGATACCGAAGCTTGCGCTGATGTTCTTCTCCCGGAGTAGGGGGTCCGCGGACACCCAGCCGCGCAGCTTCGACGCCAGTTGCCGCGCGTGCTCCATGTTCGTTTCCGGCATCAAGATCACGAACTCGTCGCCGCCGTAGCGCGCCACCACATCCGAGCGCCGACAATTCGTCTCCAGAATGTGGCCCACGCGCTGCAGCACCAGGTCGCCTTCCAAATGCCCGTAAAAATCGTTTACGAATTTGAAGCGGTCCAGGTCCATCAGCACCAGCGCAAACGAACGTCCCGCGCGCGTCGACCTCTTCCATTCCGCCGACAACGCCTCCATAAAGAAGCGATGCGTCTTTACGCCGGTAAGACCGTCCGTGATGGCCTGCTCTTGTGCTTTCTGGAACGAAAGCGCGTTGTGCAATGCGCCGGCGATCAGGTCCGCCAGCGTGCGCAGCAGCAGCACTTCTTCCTCGGAAAAATCCGCCGGCTGCGACGATTCCACGTACAAAATCCCGTGCAGTTGCTCCGCGTAAAACACCGGCAGCGCAATCGCCGCCAGCGTGTCCGGCAGCAGCGGCTTGAACCCGGCATCCGCGGGAACGTTCGCGTTATACGCCGCCATCTGCCCGTTGCGTGCCACGTGTCCGATTAGCCCGCTTCCTAGCGGAATTCGCCGCCCTAGCGCGCCCCGCCGCTTGCCGGCTTCCGCTTGAATCACGATTTCCCTGGTGGAATATTCCAGCTGGCCGATGCCGATGTGGTCGTACGTCAGTCCCGCTTCAAGCTGCTCGGTAATCTTCGCCAGCATCTCGTCGGGATTCAGGGTCGCAATCGCGTCGCGAGAAATGGTATTGAGCAGTGACAGGTGGCGCGCTTTCGTGCGCTCTTCGGCGAACAAGCGCGCATTTTCAATCGCGATGCTCGCTTCGCTGGCCAGCACGCGCATCAGCTCCAGGTGGCCTTCGTCGAAAACCCGCTCCTGATCGGAGAACACCGCAATGGCGCCGATGGCGTGGTCGTA
>CATPAM010000170.1 GCA_955651735.1 Candidatus Acidiferrales bacterium
AAGCAAGGAGGTGCTGTTGACGAGGAAGGGCGGAAGGATTTCGGTATAGCCGTGCTCGCGCGTGTGCACATCCAGGAAAAAATTCGCCAGGGCACGTTCCAGGCGCGCACCCGAATTCTTGTAAACCGCGAAGCGAGCTCCGGTAATTTTAGCAGCCGCGGAGAGATCCAGAATTCCCGCGCGTTCACCAACTTCCCAGTGGGGCTTCGGCGTAAAATCAAACTTTGGCGGCGTTCCCCAGCGTCGCACCTCGACGTTTTCCGCCGCGCTGTGTCCGACGGGGACCGTGAAGTGCGGCACATTGGGAATCGTTAAAAGTAAGGCGCGCTGCGTTGCGTCAAGCTGTGCAATCCTCTCGTCCGCTGACTTGATTCGCTCCGAGACCTGCTTCATTTCCGCGATCAACGCGTCGGCGTTTTGCTTCGCTTTTTTCAGGCCCGCAATTTCGTCGCTGGCCTTGTTGCGCTGGGCCTTGAGCTGCTCCGTAGAGGTAATCAGCTCGCGCCGCTCTTTGTCCAGAGTGCGGAACGCATCGAGATCCAATGCGGCGCCTCGTTTTTTTGCCATTTCAGCGAATACGTCTAGATGCTCCCGAAAATAGCTCAGGTCATGCATAGGCTTGGAAGAATAGCGGAAGAGAAGCTTGGGAGTCGACAGCAGAAACAGTAGCGCTGCCTTTGGCCATCACCCTTTTTTCAGCGTAGTTTCGATCGTCGCGTGGGGTTCGTCGACAGGCAGGAAGACCGTTCCGGGATTATCCATGCCCAGGGGGGCAAGGTCGGCCAGATGAAATTGCCTGCTGG
Source organism: Candidatus Acidiferrales bacterium (assembly GCA_955651735.1). Classification (GTDB taxonomy): domain Bacteria; phylum Acidobacteriota; class Terriglobia; order Acidiferrales; family UBA7541; genus Acidiferrum. Next base: position 804 of record CATPAM010000170.1, read on the forward strand.
GCAGCGACAGATGAATTTCGCCAACATTCTCGAAATTGTTGAGGATAGCTTCGCCCATGGCATAGAGGGTGTGCTGGAGCGACTGGCTGTGGTGCTCGGCAAAAGTCTCGAGCAGCATTTGTCTTACGCCGTGCCATAGCGGGCCGAACTCGGCTGCTTCCTCGGTGTACAGCCAATCAGCCCGGATTACCGTGGAAAGGATACACTCTTCTTCGTCCTGCAACGTTGTATACGGATCCTTCTTGAAGTCCTCAAAAGCCGCGTTCGTCGTTTTCAGAACGATCAAATTATCGATGCCCGCGCGCACCTGTGTGCCTTCGCGGCTTCCACTAAGGAGGGAGGTGCGCTCTTCGTTACCAGCGCGCGCGAAGGCTGAAGCGTGGGGCTTGCCGCCATGGGGAAGCCGAATCCAAATGCTCTCGCTCGCTTTGATGAGCACACGTGTGACCTGGGGGTTGTAGGTCAGGAAATGCTCGATCAGGTGCAAACCAAAATCCTCCAAGGGCTCGATGGAGTGCTGGCGAGCAAGCGCATATGCGGTGTTTTTCATGGTGTCAGCCGGGAGGATCTTGCGGTTGTCGCCTTGAATATGCGCGGCTGCAAAGTCGCCTTCAAAGCGTATCGACAATCGGATCTCGCGCATGTCGTGGCGGCCCTGCTGCTTGGTGACGCGCAGCAAGTGAATTCGCGAACTTCCATAGTTGCTTTCAGCGAGCCTGATGGCCATAGATTAGCTCCCGAGGCCAATACAAATTGGCGAGAAGATTCTAGCGCAGCCGGGAACCCTCCAGGGGAAGCGCACAGGAAAACCGAGCTAGAGGCGTTCGGGCGTGAGAATGTTGGTCATCTCCAGCACGCGCTGGTAATACTCCTGCTGCTTGAGCTGCGCGCCGGCTTCCCGGTCGACAATAAAGGTGACCTCGCCATGAAGCTGCAGCGCTGAGGCGGTGACCGATGCTGTGAGGGGTCCCTCAATGGCATTGGCCACCGCTGTGGCCTTGGAGGGGCCGCTGGCCAGCAGGAGAATTCGCTTTGCTTCGAGGATGGTGCCGATACCCATGGTAATGGCGCACTGGGGAATTTCTTCATTAGCGGCAAAGAACTTGCGGTTGTCTTCGATGGTCTCCTTACTCAGAACTTTCAAGCGCGTTCGCGAGCCCAGGCTGGAAGTCGGTTCGTTAAATCCAACGTGGCCGTTGCGGCCAATGCCGAGAATTTGCAGGTCGATGCCGCCGGCCTTGCGAATGGTCTCCTCGTAGGACGCGCAATACTGCTGATAGTCTCCTTTGACGGAGCCGTCGGGCATGTGAATGTTGCGGGGTGCTACGTTCACCTGAGCGAAAAAATTCTGGCGCATGAAATGGTGAAAACTCTGCGGATGGTTCGCGGGAAGGCCGAGATACTCGTCTAGGTTGAATGTGACCACGCGAGAGAAGTCCAGCCTTTCCTCGCGGTGCAGACGAACGAGCTCCCGGTACATTCTGAGCATGGTGTTTCCGGTGGCCAGTCCCAGGCGCAGAGTGGGATTCCTGCGCACCGCATTGGCCACCACGCGCGCTGCTTCGCGGCCGAGCTCGTCCGAATTTGGTTTCAGTACCAGCAGCATCTTTGACCTTTGAAAAGCGCACAACGTATGGCGCGCCGGAAGCGCAATGAATCTAACGGAACCGCCGGATCAGGAGCTTGTGGCGGTCCGACCGATAAAGTCCCAGGACATACATGACAGCTTTTCCCCTCGTTGAGTAAATCAACTGGCGTACGCGCATGAGCGGCTCTCCCCGGGAGAGCGAGAGCAACTCGGCAGTTCTCGCGTCGGCGGCCGTGGCGTCGACTTCCTCGTCGGCGTAGCCGAGCTCCACCTGGTATTCGCGCTCCAGGATTTTGAAAAGTGATTCACGGTTGAGCGGCA
>CATPAM010000171.1 GCA_955651735.1 Candidatus Acidiferrales bacterium
GTTCACGCTGGGGGCCTCCTGCGTGGGCGGTGCGAAGAACGTGATGTCGACTTCGTCGAAATATGCGAAGGAGCGCAAGGCGTTCGGGAAGCAGATTGGCGAATTTGGATTGATCCGGGAAAAGCTGGCGGAGATGGCCATCCAGATTTTTGCGGTGGAGTCCATGGTGTACCGCTCGGCGGGAAATATTGAAGCGGCGATGACGGCAGCTTCCGTTTCCGGAGGCGACAAGATCCAGAGCGCGATGAAAGTGCTGGAGGAATACGCGATCGAAAGTTCCATCGCCAAAGTATACGGCAGCGAGATGCTGGACTACGTGGTGGACGAGGGGGTGCAGATTTTCGGGGGATATGGGTTCCATGAGGACTATGCGGTGTGCCGCGCGTACCGCGACTCGCGCATCAACCGGATTTTCGAGGGCACCAACGAAATCAACCGCATGCTGATCATTCAGATGCTGATGAAGCGGGCGATGGGCGGGCAACTGGCGTTGATTCCGGCGGCCATGAAGCTGGCGGACGAGATACTGGCCGGGCCGTCATTCGAGGAGGCGTCAGAGGGCGTGCTTGCGGACGAAGCGCGGGTAGTGGCCAACACGAAGAAGATGTTTTTGCAGGCGGCGGGCGGAGCGGTACAGAAATTCCGGGAAAAGCTGGCCGAGGAGCAGGAATTGATCGGCGCGCTGTCGAACATGGTGATGGAGATTTACGCGATGGAGTCTTGCCTACTGCGCGCGCAAAAAGCGGCGGCGGCGAAGGGCGAGTCCGCTATGAAAATCATGATCGATGCGGCGCGAGTGTTTATCGCGGAGGCCGCGGAACGCGTGGAGCATGAAGCCAAACGGGCGGTGACGGCAGTGAATGAAGGCGATATGTTGACGACGCAGATGGCGGTGCTGAAGCGGTTTGGCAAGCGCGCGCCGGTGGACACGATTGCGCTGCGGCGCGGCGTGGCGGCGGCAATACAGGCACAGGACCGGTATCCCTTCGAGGGCCGCTAGCTGGCGGCCTTAGGTCAGTGAGTTCTAGGCATTGTTTTTTGCATCTCCTGTTGAAGAAGCGCGTCGGTAGCTCTTCATTTCTGTTTCTTCAAGATAGCACGATGGTCCTGCTAATGGGCGGGAGAGCTTCGCGGGAGGGTTGCGCGCAGACGCATGAACAGATAGATCGAAGTGATGAGCAGAAAAGGCGAAGAGTAGAAGCCCGGAGCAGGGCGGGGGAACTGGACCGAGGCTACGGTGTGCCCCAGCACCGTGAAAACCGTGTGACCCATTCCATTGAGCAGCATGACGCCGGCATAGAAATAGGCCAAGGGGCGAAGGCCGCGCGCATTGCGGTAGGCGAAGGGCGTGAGCGCCAGCAAGACCAAATTGGCAATGATGAGTCCCACTAACCACTGGCGATACTCGAATGTAGGCATGGGGAACCAGCTCAGCCGGGCACGCATAGCGATCACCGTAGGATTGTAAACGTTGAGGAAGCCGGTGAGCGCCTCGTCGGCAACGTGAGCACAGAAAGCAAGACAGAGAAAAATCCAGGCAGGGCCAAAATTGCCGGGCGAGGCCGAAGGCCGAGTGGTGGCCGGATCCATGGCGGGGATTGTAGCGCGAGGAAGTTCACGCTGGATCGATGTTTGCTCTTGGGCAACGAAGGGGTACGCGGAGCTTTAGCGAGTTAAGCGCTTACCTTACACTTTTATCGTACGTGATATATCGCGGCGGCGAGTGAAGGAGCAGCTTGGGAATGTTCCGGAAGCTGTTGGTGTTTGCGTTCGTTATTGGCGCGTCGCACGTTGCCGCGGTGCTGACGCTCGGAACATCTCCTGCGGGATCCCTGATCGGAAATTTGCTGCAAATTACCGCTTGCGGCCTGGCGGTGGCGGCGGCGTTCGCCGCCTCGCGGCGCGCCACGGGCCTGAGCCGGCGATTCTGGCTGCTGGTGGGATGCGGGCTGGCCGTGTGGGGAGTGGCGAACGTCGGCTGGATGTATTACGAAATCGCGCTGCGTATGGAGCCTCCCACGGGCTCGGTGGTGCGCTTCCTGTTCGGCACGCAATCCATTTTTTTTGCGCTCGCGGTATTTCTGAACCAAGACAAGGATTCTTCGACGCTGGACCTGGAGTCCGTGCTGGACTTCGTGCAAATCGCCATCGTTTTCTTTTTTATCTTTATCGGATTTTATTACATACCTTCACACCACCTGGATGCGCGCACCGCGTACATCCGCGAGGTGTGGATGGAGTCGGGCGAGGACCTGGCGCTGGTGTTGCTGGCCGCGGCGCAGGCGACGCGCGCGCGATCAAACCAGATTCGAAAACTGTATCAGGGTTTTGCTGTGTATCTGCTGACGTACACGGTGTGCGCGAGCGTCGTGGATTACATACAGACGATCAGGGTCACGCCGACAGGAACATGGTACGACCTTGGGTGGACCATGCCGCTGCTGGGCGCCGCACTGTGGGCGGCGAATTGGCAGCCATCGCCGGTGACGCCAGGCCCGCAGCGAGTGCGGCGGAAAAGATTTGGCGAGTTGCTGCTCGACAACGCCACGCTGGCGCTGGCGCCGCTGATCGTACTGCTGCAGGTAGCGCAATTAGGGACGGAATGGCACGCGGTGCGGTTCACGCTGCTGGGCGTTTCGATTGTGTGTTACGCCGCACGGCTGGGAGTGACGCAATACCGGCAGAACCAGACCGAA
>CATPAM010000172.1 GCA_955651735.1 Candidatus Acidiferrales bacterium
GATCTGCGTTTCGCTCTCCGTCTGTTGCGCAAATCTCCCGGCTTTACTGCTGTGGCCGTTGTCACGCTGGCAATGGCCATTGGCGCAAACTCCGTGGTTTTCGGTGTCATGGATGCGCTGATCCTGCGCCCGCTGAACGTGCCGCAGGCCGACAGCCTCTACGGAACCGAGTACGGGGTCGATACTGGGTTCCAGTCGTATCCCAACTATGTCGATCTGCGCGATCGCAACCGCAGCTTCGATGGTCTGGCAGCATTTACATTCGCCTTTGTGGGACTGGACACGGGCGAGAATCCCTCCCGTGCCAACGGCTATGCGACGAGCGGGAACTATTTCGACGTGCTAAGGATTCAGCCGTATCTTGGCCGCTTCTTCCACAGTTCCGATGAGCACGGCCGCAACAGCGCCCCGTATCTCGTGCTCAGCTACGCGTATTGGCACAGCCGTTTCCAGGACGATCGAGGCGTATTGGGCCGTGTTGTTCGGCTGAACAAGCATCCTTTCACCATCATCGGTGTAGCGCCGCCGGAGTTCCGCGGGACTGTCTTGTTTGTCTCTCCCGATTTCTTTATGCCCATCGTCAACCAGGAGCAGGTGAACGGGGAAAATCTCCTGGACGCGCGCGGGAGCACCCATGGGATTTTTGAGACGTTCGGACATCTGAAGCCGGGAGTGACTCCCGCTCAGGCAGTCGCCGATGTGAACGCTGTGGGCGCCTATCTGGAAAAGAACTATCCCAAAGAGTTTGCTCAAAAAAGTTTTTCCCTGGGACATGCAGGCCTCTCTTCCTTTGACCGTGCGGTGCGGGCATTCATGACGGGATTGATGCTGCTCGCCGGCTTAATTCTGCTGGCGGCATGCGCCAACCTGGGCAGTCTGTTTGCCGCACGCGCTGCCGACCGTTCCCGGGAAGTGGCTCTGCGGCTCGCGCTTGGAGCGAGCCGCACACGCATCCTGCGGCAATTATTGACCGAAGCCGTGCTGATTTCCCTGGTCGGAGGTACGGTCGGACTCCTGGGCAGCATCGTGCTGTTGCGCCGGATGAGCATGTGGCAGCCGTTTCCCGGGGCTCCCATCCATGTGCCTCTAAACCCGGACGCAAGAATCTACGGGGTCGCTTTGGCTTTGGCCTTGGTGAGCGGATTCCTTTTCGGGATTGTTCCGGTGCGCCAGGTGCTCAGGACTGATCCCTACCAGATCGTCAAGTCGGGATCGACCGGCAGGGTGGGGCGGAGGATTACTGTACGAGAGCTGCTGCTTGGTGTGCAAATTGCGATTTGCGCCGTGCTGGTTACTTCTTCGATGGTTGCGGTGCGTGGACTGGCGCGCTCGCTGCACGGCAACTACGGTTTCGAAACGCGGAACGCCATGCTCGTCAGTACAAACCTGGCCATGGCCGGTTACAGCGGCGACACCGTGCTCGCAATGCAGAAGCGCTTGATCGATGCAATGGAGACGATTCCTGGCGTAGAGCTGGTGGGATCGGTAAATAATTACCCGCCATTAGTTTATGGCGCCGGCAGCAGGGCGAATGTCTTCAAGGAGGAAACCAGAGATCGGACGCCATCGAATATCGCTTCCATGCCCTACAGGTACGACGTGTCTCCCGGGTACTTCGATGCCGCCGGCACAAGCTTGTTGGCGGGCAGGACTTTCTCTTGGCATGACGACACAAACGCGCCTGCCCTCGCCGTCGTGAACCGGGAGTTTGCCGGCAAGTTGTTCGGCTCGATGGCCAAGGCGATCGGCCGATATTTCACGTTGCAGGATGGAGCGCGCGTCCAGATTGTGGGCGTTGTCGAAGACGGGAAATATTTGAGCCTAACGGAAGATCAACAGCCGGCGATATTTCTCCCCTCCCTGCAATCGTCACCGAGTCAGTCTTGGTTGGTGGTGCGCTCGCACCGCGACCCGCAACAACTTGCCGCGGCCATCAGGAGCAAGCTGCGCGAACTGGATGCAGGGCTGCCCGCTGACATCAGCACGTGGAACACCATGCTGGACGTAGTTCTATTTCCTTCGCGTGTGGCCACGGTCTCGCTGGGTGTGCTGGGCGCGATGGGTGCGATGCTGTCTATAACTGGCATCTTTGGAATGGCTGCGTACTCGGTCAGCAAACGGCTGAAGGAATTGGGAATTCGTATGGCCCTCGGCGCGCGGCGTAAGGAAGTGTTACAGGTAGCCTTGGGACGCCCATTCAAATTGCTGGCTTCTGGTTCGGCGGCAGGATTGCTCCTCGGAATTCTGGCGAGCCGGGTGCTGGCTTTCATCGTGTATCAGGCAACTCCACGCGATCCGCTGGTATTGGCTAGTGTCGTTCTAGCGATGTTGTTGCTGGGGCTGCTGGCCACCTGGATTCCAGCGCAACGCGCGCTGTCGATTGATCCTATGCTACTGCTGCGCGAGCAGTGAATTGGCGCGGCGCTTGCTGCGCAACCGGAGGCAATATGAAACTCTTCGACTCGCTTCGCTTCCGCATCGCCACTCTCTTTCAGCGTTCGCAGATGAATGCGGAGATGGAAGAGGAGCCTCGCTCTCATACCCAGCATCGTGCTGACGATCTCGAGCGCTCCGGTCTTCCCGGTGCTGAAACCGAGCCAGCATCGAATATCAGGGTCGAGGATTACTTCTGATTTGCCGGCAAGTCGGAATCTGACCGCAGATAGCTGTCCGATTTCGCGACGATTTCTTCCCGCAACCGGACAATTGGGCGTCGTCCCCGCTGTTGGTA
>CATPAM010000173.1 GCA_955651735.1 Candidatus Acidiferrales bacterium
GTATGACCATATCCGCGACATCAGCAGGAACCACGCGTTACGCCAAGAGATTCTCCGGCATCGCCGCGCCCGCGCATTTCCGCGAAGCACAAAAGCTCAACGTCTCCTCGCTCGGCATCGGGACCTATCTCGGCCAGCCCGACGACAAAACCGACGGCGGCTACGCTGCCTCCGTCGCGGCCGCCGTCGAGAACGGCCTCAACGTCATCGACACGGCCATCAACTATCGCTTCCAACGCAGCGAGCGCAGCATCGGTTCCGCCCTCCAGCAGCTTGCGCAAAAAGGCTTCTCACGCGACGAATTCATTCTCTGCACCAAAGGCGGCTATCTCACCCCCGATGGCAGCATGCCCGCCGAACCAAACGAATATTTCTACCGCGAGTACATTCAGCCGGGCATCTTCAAGCCCAATGACATCGTGCAAGGCAGCCATTGCATGACCCCGCGCTTCCTCGAGAATCAACTCGATCGCAGTTTGCGTAATCTTGGCGTCGATTGCGTCGACGTCTACTACCTGCACAATCCGGAAACGCAACTTAGCGAGGTGTCGCGCCCGGATTTCCTCGAGCGCGTGCGCGACGCATTCATCTATCTTGAGTCCGCTGCGGCCGCCGGACAAATTCAGTTCTATGGCATGGCGACCTGGAACGGCTTGCGCCAGGAAGCTACTGCGCGCGAGTCCTTGCAGCTTGGTGAACTCGAGCAGCTGGCCCGCGACATTGCCGGTGAATCACACCATTTCCGGTTCGTGCAGATCCCTTTCAATCTCGCGATGACCGAGGCATTGACGCTCGGCAATCAGAGCATCGCCGGCACCGTGAAAACCGTGATGGAAGCCGCCAGCGAGCTCGGAATCACGCTGATTGCCAGCGCGTCGCTTTTCCAAGGACAGGTCGCGCGCAACTTGCCGCCTTTCGTGGCGCAAGCGCTGGGCTTGCAATCCGATGCGGAACGCGCCTTGCAATTCGTGCGCTCTTCGCCCGGAATCACCACCGCGCTGGTCGGCATGTCGCACCCGGAGCACGTCGGAGCTAACGCCCGCCTTGTCGGCGTCCCGCCTGCCACCGTGGAAGAATTCAGCAAACTTTTCACGAGAGGCGAAGGTGCTTAACTCCCATAGCCATGCAACAATTACAATTTATCGTCCGTAATCTCCGGATGCCGTTCCCTCAACCAGCCACGAATCGCCTCATCGACCTGGTCCAGCTTCCCCGCAAAGAAATGATCCGCTCCCGCGACTACGACCAAGCGGTTCTCTCCGGGCAAAGATTCCACCAACGCCTTTACCTTCCCGATTTCCCCATGCTCGTCATGCGCCCCATGCACAAATAACTTTGGCTTTTCACAATTTCGCAAAAACGAGAAATCTGTGCTGTTTACCGGCGTGCCCAGGCCAATCAACTCCGGCACTCGCTCATCCGCGCACCCCACGCTCAAGCCAACCCAGCAACCAAAACTAAAACCGGCCACTAGCAACGGAACGCCCGGAAACTCCTCGGCCAAAAAATCGAGAGCCGCGGCCACATCGCCTTGCTCGCCCCTCCCGCGGTCATGCGTCCCGGCGCTCATGCCCGCGCCACGAAAGTTAAATCGCAGCAACGGCAAGCCAAGCGCATCCAGCGATTTGGCCACCTGGTACACGACCTTGTTGTGCATCGTCCCGCCAAACAACGGATGCGGATGGCAGACCAGCGCCGCTAATGGCGGCCGAGCCTGCGCGGCTGGCTTCCACAGAATTGCTTCCAGCCGTCCCGCGGGCCCTTCCAGAAAAAAATTGCGAGACTCATGAGCCACTTTGCTGCTTGTCATCGTTTCATGTGGAACGAAAGGAATCGTTAAGTGTATCGCAAAGAGGAATTACCCTTCGCGGACAATCGTGACCACCAGCGCAGCGCTTTCCGGCACCCCCTCGCTGCGCAGAACGCGAGCGGCTGTTTCCGAAGCAACTGGCCATGGAGAGGCAGCCGCCGGTTCGAAGGAAACCAGCAAACGATCCCCTTCCTGATATTCGCGGCTGCTCAGAAAACGCAAGCCGTCCGCACACACGTCAATGGTCATCGCTTCTTCAAACCACGGGACATGCTCAGGACGCACGCGAACCGGAAGCGCCAGCGCGCGTCGCGGACTCTCGCGCCGCTCCCGCTCCGTCGCGCGGCCATTGCCGTTGGCCTGTGCACGAGACGACAACGCGAAGTGCAATGCTACTACTTGCTTGCTGGTACTCTCGTGTGCCCACTTGCTTCCATTGCCGTTGTGCGCCGGTCCGACGCGCACCACTTTCGCCACCATCTCCGGCTGTCCGTCGCTCTGCGAAGGGTCGTAAGGGAACGTCACCCATAGCGGGACGCCCGCCGCGTGCGTCTCTTGGCACGGCACCAGCAGCCCGCCGCGTGAAATATCCAGCGTTTTGCAAACCTCGGTTTTCTGTCCGAAAGGAGTGTTCCAGCGAATCCGTACCGGCAGGCTGAGTTGCGCGCGATGATGCTCGCGTCGGTCCATAAACCCAATACCAAGTCCAACTTAGGCGGGGCATGGGAAGTATACGCCCAAACCGCCCACACTGCGTACTAGGACATAATTGTCAATCTTTCAGATTGCAGTTTGCAAAAGTGGGTGTTAGCGTCGAATCGATTTGTACCGCCCCTGAGGTCTTGATGACGGATGGAGCTGATCGCCGCGAAGCGCGGCGCTTCTTGATGAGCCTGCCCATGCGCGTCCTTGCGCAGGAAGCGCAAAGTCGGGAACTCGGCGCCAGTACCCGCAACGTCAGCTATCGCGGCTTGTATTTTCTCTCCGAAGGCAAGTTCGAAGTGGGCAGCCAGATCGACTTCGTCCTCACCCTGCCGCAAAAAGTTTCCTCCTCCGGAGAAGTGGATATCCGCTGTCGCGGCCAAGTCCTACGCGTCGATGTCGGCGCGAACGGCCGCGTCGGCGTGGCCGCCAAGATCGAACGCTACGAATTTCTCCCCGCCAGCGCCACCGCCGCCTGACCGCCGCAATCCTTCAACTCGCCTAGCCGCGCCGTGCGCGAGTACAATGACTTGACGCCGAGTGCTTTCGCAAGCAAGCGCACACTCGCCCGGGAGATTTATGTATCACTACGACGCCAAAACCGCTCTCGAAGAACTCCAGGAAGACGCGTTGCTTCCCCACCCCGTCAAGCTCCGCGACATGATCCTGCGCATCCAACTCGGGCCCCAGGATGCCCAGCTCATGAACTCCGAATTCCAGGATTACTTGACTCGCTTCGGCGAGCTGCAGCGTGTCGCGCGCGGCATTCTCGAAAAACTCGCCGCCAGGAAAGGTAAAAACTGATCCTCATGCGCTTCCCCCTAAACAAGCGGCGCGCATGAAGATCAAGCCTCGCGTGCTGCTCTTGTCCGTGTCCTCCGGCGCGGGGCACCTGCGCGCCGCGCAAGCCCTGGAAAAGGCCTTCGCCACTCGCGGCGATTGCGTTGTCGAACACATCGACGCGATGAAGTACGCCAGCAAGCTCTTCCAAAACCTGTACCACAAAACTTACATTTCTCTAGCAAAGCGCGCTCCAGACGTGTTGGGCCTCCTGTATGACCGCACCGACCAGCCTTGGAACAATCCGCGCCCTCGCCTCGCCATGGACCGCCTCAACGTCCAGCCCATGATTCGAATGCTCCAGCGCGCGCAGCCCGATCTGTGCGTGGCCACTCACTTCTTGCCCGGTGAAATTCTTGCCTGGCTCATCGACAAAAAGAAGCTGCGTGCCCGTAATGCAATCGTAGTCACCGACTATGACGTCCACGCGCTGTGGCTTTGCCGCACGGTCGACCGCTACTACCTCGCGCTTCCAGAATCCGCCGAGTACATGGCCGCCATTGGAGTCCCGCGCGAGAAACTCCGCGTCACCGGCATTCCCGTCGATCCGCTCTTTGCCAAGGCGGTGGACCGCAATTCCGCCCGCAAACACCTCGGCCTCGATCCCACTGCGCCAATTGTGCTCGCCGCTGCTGGAGGAGAAGGCGTCGGGCCCATCGAGCGACTCGTCGGCGGACTCCTTGAGCTGCGTCGTCCCTGGCAGATTGTGGCTATCGCCGGCAAATCCGAAAAAATGCGCAAACGCCTGGAAGCATTGTCTCGTCAAGCGGGCGCACTGCCAGGCGGCTCTTCGCGCCTGTGCCCCGTCGGCTTCACCACGGAAATGGATCAATACATGGCAGCTGCCGATCTCCTCGTCGGTAAAGCCGGCGGCCTTACCACTTCCGAAGCTCTGGCCCGCGCGCTCCCCATGGTCTTGATCGAGCCCATTCCCGGCCAGGAAGAACGCAATGCCGATCATCTCCTGGAGGCCGGCGCTGCCATCCGTTGTAACAACCTGCCTGTGGCCGCCTGGAAAGTCGCCACACTTCTGGATGACCCTGCGCGTCTGAAGCACATGCAAGAGGCTGCGCGCCGCATCGCTCGCCTCAACGCCGCGGCAGAAATCGCCGAAAATGCGCTGGCGCTGGTAAACTGACTGCTGCTTGTGCAAAGGAAAAGGCTTAGCGAAAACGCATGCGCCGTAACACCCTGCTCATCGATGCCGACGACACCCTGTGGGAGAATAATGTCTTCTTCGAGAAGCTCATCGAAGATTTCATTACTATGGTGGAGTCCTGCGGCTTCACCCGCTCTTACGTTCGCCACATTCTCAATGAAACCGAGCGCAAGAATATTCGCCAATACGGCTACGGCGTGCGCAGCTTCGGCCGCTCGCTCGAAGAAACCTATTTGAAGCTCGCCGAACACATGGCCAAGCGTGAAGTTCTCGCGCAGGTTCACACCCGAGTCGTCGATCTCGAGCGCACCCCGCCGAAAATCCTCGATGGCGTTCCCGAAACTCTCGCCTATCTCACCGAGCGCCACCGCTTGATTCTCTTCACCAAGGGCGAACCCGCCGAGCAAGCCGCTAAAGTCGAGCGTTCCGGCTTGCAAGGCTTCTTCGAGTTCATCGAAATTGTTTCCGAGAAAAGCACGGAAACTTACGGCGAGCTGGTGCGCAAACACAAGATCGTGAAGGCCCACGGCTGGATGATCGGCAACAGCCCGCGCAGCGACATCAACCCCGCCATGCAGATCGGATTGAACGCCGTCTATATCCCCCACCAACACACCTGGCAGCTCGAACACGAGCCGGTCGTCTCCGGCTCCGGCAAACTCGTCATCCTCCCGGCCTTCCGCGAACTCCGCGCGCACTTCTGAACTGCCGGTCTTTCCTTCCGCGGTAGCGCAGTCTGCCGCGCCATGCAGGCTCTGCCGCTCAGCCCTTCCGCATTTCATTCTTGATCACCTAACGCGCAATTAATCTTCTGCTTAGTAATTATTTCCTTCCCCTTAACAGGCCATTCTGTGGTTCCATGCTTCCAACTGGGCGTTTTAGCCCAAATCCTAACGTTGGAGAAACCATAATGAGCGCTTATAAAAACTGCCGTTTGATTCTAAGTTCGTTAACGTTAGTTGTTGTTTTGTCTCAGCCTTCGACGAATCTCTTACAACACAGTCAGAAACTTCTGGATAATCCGGCGCAGACGCAGCGCGCGGACGGTGGCCGTCCGGTTCCACCGCTCCCGCCTCCAGCCTCAGCCTCGTTGCCTTCGCTCATTCCGCAATCGCCCTTGCTGGCAGA
>CATPAM010000174.1 GCA_955651735.1 Candidatus Acidiferrales bacterium
GCTTGGCGACATCGACGGCGACGATGGAATTTTCGTCCCAGCCGGCGCGCAACTTGATGGTGAGGGGAATTCTTACCGCGGCGCGCACGGCGCGGAAAATTTGCTCGAGCAGCGGCATGTCGCGAAGGAGACCGGAGCCACCGCACTTGACGACTTTCTTGGCCGGGCAGCCGAGATTGATGTCGACCGCGTCGTAGCCGAGGTCTTCGACCATGTGCGCGGCCTCGGCCATGACTTCGGGGCTGGCGCCAAAAAGTTGCGCGGTGATGGGATGCTCGTCTTCCTGAAAATAGAGATAGCGCAGAGTTTTTTTGGCGCTGCGGGTGATGCCTTCCGAGCTGGTGAACTCGGTCATGAGCAGACCGCAGCCCCCGAGCCCGCGAATGACGCGGCGGAACAGCGTGTCCGTGACGCCAGCCATGGGAGCGAGGACCGTGGCGGGACGGATGGTTAGGTCGCGGACGTTGTAGAACGCGGGAATCATGGGCAGTTTTAGTATAGCAATGTGGCGCCGTTTAACAGGTGGAAAGCGGGAAACAGATAACGCACCTTTCGCGGCTCAGGGTAAAGAGACGCGGAGAGCGCGGAGGTTCGCAGAGGTTCTAGGAAAAGAGTTTGCGGAGCAGGCTGGGGGCTTCCGGTGTCGCGGCGGCGGCGGCGGCTGTGTTCGTGGATTCCGGCGCTGGCGATGGTTCGGACGTGCCACCCTTTAGGAATTCGTCGAGGCGCAGGAACTTGCGGCCGAGGGCGTTGCTGTAGGCGGACCATTCGTCGTCGCCGGAGGGGGTGGCGAGGGCGACGCGGACGGCGGCTAGCTTGGAATCAAGATCGTCGAGGTAGTGGAAGACCATGGCTTCGCGAATCATGGGGAGCTTGGGGGAGCCAAATTCGTATTGGCCGTGGTGGCTGATGAGCAGATGCTGCACGACGGTTTTGAGCGGCGAGGGGAAGCCTTCGATTTTGTCGATCGCGCGCGTCACGGTTTCGAGTTCCATAACGATGTGACCGAGGAGCTGTCCCGGCGTGGTGTAGGCGATGGCGCGCTCGTAGCACAGCTCTTCGAGCTTGCCAACGTCGTGCAAGATACACGCGCTGAGCAGGAGGTCGATATCGAGCTCGGGATAATGCGAAGCGACGCGGCGGGCCATGCCGCACAGGGAGATGACGTGTTCGAGCAAGCCGCCGAGATAGGCATGGTGCATGACCTTGGCGGCCGGGGCCCGCTTGTAGCAACGGGCAGTTTCGGGATCGGCGATTATGCCGAGGACTAATTGCTTGAGCCAGGGATTGGAGATGGATTCGGCGTAGCCGCGCAGCTCCGCGAACATTTTTTCGACGTCGGCGGTGGTGTGCGGCAGATAGTCGGCGAGGTCGATCTCTTCGGGCTTGGCGAGGCGCAACTGGATCAGCGCGAGCTGCGGCCTGTTGCGGTAGACCTCGACCCGCGCTTGCACCTTCACGAAATCGTCGCGCTGAATGTCTTTGGCGGCGGCTTCGAACTGGTCCCACATGCGCGCTTCGATGGTGCCGCTGCGGTCGCCGAGCTCGAGGCGAAGATAGGCGCGGCCCTCGCGGGTGTTGCGCAGCTCTTTTTCATGAACGAGGAAAAAACTAGTGATGTTCTGTTCGGTGAGTAGATCCGTGACGTACGACGTCTTCATTGGCCTGAGGGTTGGCCGGAGGCCGACTTCTTTCCAAACAAAAGATATTTCTTGTGGCTCTTTTTGGATTTGCTGGCTTCCGGCGTCGCGCTGACTTCCTGAATTTCCGAATTGCCGCCGCCGGCAATCTCCTGGTAGCCCGGTTTGATGACCACGTAGCTCTGCTCGCGGAGCGTTTTCAGATAATTGCGCATGGCCGGCTCCATGCGCTGGGAATACAGGTGGTCCATGATTTCGTTTTCGACCTTGGCTAGCGGCTGCTCGCCTTCTTCATAGCGTTCGAGGACTTGCAGAACCAGATAGCCCTGCTTGGTGTCCATGACGTCGGTCAGTTCGTTCTTCTTCATCTTGAAGACGATGTCCTCGAGCGCTTTCGAAAGCTCGCCGCGTTTGTACACGCCGAGGAAGCCGCCTTGCTTCGCGGTGCTGCTATCGGAAAAGCGTTTCGCAATTTCCCCGAAGTCCTCTCCGTCTTTCACGCGCTTCAGCGCCGTTTCGGCCTTCTTTTTCAGCTCGGGCAGATCCTCGTCCTTCTTACCTTCCGTGCTCACTTCAATTTCTCGCAGCGCTACCTGCTCCGGGCGGATGAACTCTTTCTTGTGTTCGTTGTAATACTTCCCCACTTCATCCTTGCCGATGGTGATGTGCGAGCCGACTTCGTTGCTGATGACGCGCTGCGTCAGGATTCCGTTGCGGATGTTGTTCTTGAAATCTTCCCAGTTCGAACCCTGCGCGGTGACCGCTTTCTCAAGATCCTCCATGCTGTCGATCTTGTTTTGCTGGCGGAGCTGATCGAGCTTCTTGATCACGTCGGGCTCGACGTTGATGCCCATGTCCTTGCCGCGTTGCACGAGCAGAGATTGATCAATTAAATCGCGCAAAGTGAACTTCTGGCGGTCATCGATGTCGGTGCGCAACTGTTCGGGCGTGCACTTGCCCTGGCATTCCTGGCGGGCGTCTTCTTCCGCGGCGATGCGCGCTTTGTCGAGTTCGGAGCGTGTGATGATCTCGTTGTTGACGCGCGCGATGATTTCTTCGACGGTTCGCGCGTTTGCGCCTTCCACCGGTTTCTTGGGCTCGGCGGGCTTTTTTGCGGGCTCGGGAGCGGCGGTGCCCGGCTTTTCCAGTGCGGGGGCTTGCGGCTTGGGCGGTTGCGGAGCCGACGAGGCCGGCTGATCTTGAGCGAACAGCGGCATGGGGGCGCAAAACGCCACGAGCAAAATCACATCTCGCATTACTTTCCTCATAACACCAGTTTAGCCCTGCCCGCGAAGGCTGAGCAATACGTTTCTCACTGCCGCGGAGACCTGCTCGCCGCGCGTGACTTCCATCCATAAGACGCCGCTGGGGTCCAGCTTGATGCCCTTGCGCGAGCGCACTACCGCGACCAGGGCGGCAGGATCGATAGTCGTCTCCGGATGGAAGCGGATCGCAATCTTGCTGCCCTGCCTCTCGACGGAGGAGATGCGCAGGTGCTCACTGATGGATTTGAGGACGGCATACTCCAAAAGGTTATCTACGGAGGCTGGGGGCGGGCCGAAGCGGTCTGCGAGCTCCTTGCGCACGTCGAGCTTTTCCTCGTCGGTGGAAATGGAGGAGATGCGCTTGTAGGTGCGCAGCCGGAGATTTTCGCTGGGGATGTAGTCGTGGGGGATGCGCACGTCGGAGCCGAGGCTGAGGGTGGTGCGAAGTTCGGGTGCGGCTTCCTCGCCTTTCAGTTTCGAAACGGCGCGCTCGAGCATCTGGCAGTAGAGGTCGAAGCCGATACTTTCGATGTGACCGTGCTGCTGGCGGCCAAGCATGTTACCGGCGCCGCGCAGCTCGAGATCGAGGGCGGCGATGCGGAAGCCCGCGCCAAGTTCGCTGAACTCTTTCATGGCGGCGAGACGTTTGCGCGCAATGTCGGAGAGCGTCGTCTCTGGCGGCACGAGGAGATAGGCGTAGGCGCGCTGGTGGGAGCGGCCGACGCGTCCGCGGAGTTGGTACAGCTCGGCGAGGCCGAGGCGGTCGGCGCGATTGATGAGCATGGTGTTCGCGCGGGGGATGTCCAGGCCGTTTTCGACGATGGTGGTGGCGACGAGGACGTCGGCTTCATCGCGAATGAACTTCAGCATCACACTTTCGAGCTCTTTCTCGGGCATCTGGCCGTGGCCGACGACCACGCGCGCTTTTGGCACCAGCTTGTTCACCAGCGTGGCCAGCGAGTAGATGGATTCCACACGATTGTGAATGAAGTAGACCTGGCCCTCGCGGGCCATTTCGTTTTCAATCGCGCTGCGAATCAGCTCTTCCTGAAACGGTGCGACGACGGTTTGAATGGCGAGGCGGTCGCGCGGCGGCGTTTCGATGAGCGACATATCGCGCAGGCCGACCAGCGACATGTGCAGTGTGCGAGGAATGGGGGTGGCGGAGAGCGCGAGGGCGTCGACGTTTTTGCGGATTTCTTTTAGGCGTTCCTTGTGGGCCACGCCGAAGCGCTGCTCCTCATCGACGATCATTAAGCCGAGATCGTGGAAGCGCACGTCTTTGGAAAGCAGGCGATGCGTGCCGATGATGACGTCGACTTTGCCAGCTTCGAGGGCGGCGAGAACTTGCTTCTGTTCGGCGGCGGTGCGAAAGCGGCTGAGCATCTCAATGCGGATGGGGAAGGCCGAGAAGCGCCGCTTGAAAGTTTCGAAATGCTGGAACGCGAGGACGGTCGTGGGCGCAAGGACCGCGACTTGCTTCGAATCGGCAATGGCCTTGAACGCGGCGCGCATGGCCACTTCGGTCTTGCCATAGCCTACGTCACCACAGAGGAGGCGGTCCATCGGGGTGGCGTTCTCCATGTCTTTCTTGATGTCGGCGATCGCGGCGTTCTGGTCGGGAGTCTCCTCGAACTCGAAGGCGTCTTCGAATTCGCGCTGGAAATTTCCGTCGGGAGAAAAGGCAAGCCCCGGTGCGGTTTTCCTGGCTGCGTATAGCGCCAGAAGCTGGTCGGCCATATCTTCTAGCGATTTGCGCACGCGTGTCTTGCGCGTGTTCCAGCCGCTGCCGCCGAGTTTATCGAGCGTGGGATGCGCGCCTTCGACGACGCGATAGCTCTGCACAAGGTCCATGCGCTCGAGCGGGACGTAAAGGCGAGAATCCTCGGCGTAGCGCAGGAGCATGAATTCGCCGCGGCGGCCGTCGGACTCGATTTGGCGCAGGCCTTCGAACTGCCCGATGCCATGGTCGACATGCACCACAAAATCGCCGGGCTTCAGTTCGGCGAAGTCGCTGAAGAAGCCGGAGGTGCGGATCTTCCTGCCGGGGCGTTCCAGCGCCGGGGTAACCTCGAAGAGATCGGCGTTGCCATACAGCGTGACTTTCGCTTCGGGAAAAGCCACGCCATCCGCGAAGGGAGAGCGCATCAGCAACAGCCCGGCGGACTCCTGCGCGGTTTCGGCGGTGAATCCTGCAGCCGCGTCTTCGGATTCGCCGAGCACGTAGGGCACTTCGTACTCGCGGCAAATATCGGCGAGGCGCTCGAGCTCACCGGTGCTGACGGCGGTGAGAAACACGCGGCCGCCCGCAGCGACCTGCGATTTCACTTCGCTCATGCAAGCCACGACGTCGCCGTGAAAGCGTGCGCTGGAACGCGAGGACAATTCGAATTGCGCATGCGACCCTATGCCCAGCGCCAAGTGCTCGAGGTTGATTTGTGAAGTTTTCTCCAGCGCCGCGGCGAATTGCTCTTCATTCCAGAAATAATCTCCCGCGTCGGGCGCGTTAGCCTGGCCGTGACGCTCGTAATTTTCGACAGCCGCGGCAAGATGCTTGGTGGCCGCTTCGCGAATCGCCGCCGGCTCATCGATAAAGACAATCGGACGCAACGAGCTTTCCGCCAGCTCAAAGACCGAAGACGAACCGGGGTCGCGTTTTGGGCCAAAGAAAGAATGCCCTTCCCAAGACGCTCCGTCGTCCGCCGAATAAGTTTCGGCGGGGATGGCCCACTCGGTCAGCGGAAGCAGTGTGGTGCGCACCACCGGGGCGATGGAGCGCTGCGTGCGCGGATCGAATTCGCGCACGGACTCGACGGTGTCGCCGAGCAGCTCAATGCGCACTGGCCGCGGCGACTCCGGAGAGAATAGGTCTACGATGCCGCCGCGCACCGCGAATTGCCCGGGCATCTCGACCATTTCGGTGCGCGTGTAGCCGACGGAGCCGACGTGTGTAATCAAGTCTTCCAGCGCGATCTCCGCGTCAGTCGCTAGCGTGCGGGCCAGCGAGAGGTAAACGTAGGGATCCTGGTATCGCCACAGTGCCGCGCTTACTGGCGCGACCAAGAGCGAGATCTGGCCATCGGTGAGGCGAAACAGCGCGGCCGCGCGGCGCTCAAGAATGTCGGCGTGCGGGCTTTGCGATTGCCAGGGCAACGTATCGAACGCGGGCAAAGTGGCAACGCCGCCCAGGGTGCTTGGGAAAATGGTGGAAAAAAAGCGCAGCGTGTCGGCCAGGGCCTCCGCGCGGCGATTCGAATCGGTCACAAAGAATGCCGGACGGCGCAGCTCGTGCGCGATGTAGGCGGCGACCAGCGCCTTGGCGACGTCATGCAAACCCGCCAGCGAAACATGCTGGCCGCCCGCTCGCAATGCGGCGATTGCGCCGTCCATCGACCGATGGCGCAGCACAGTTTCAAGTCGCTCGCGGACTGCAGGCAGGATCATTCGAGAAAAGTCAGGATTTTGAGCGAGACGCCGGAACGCCGTCGCGGATTTTCTTCAGTATTTCGCTGGTGGAGTAGCCGGACACGACAGGCACCGACACGACGCGGCCACCTGCGGCTTCCACCTCTTCGCGGCCAACAATCTGGTCTCCCGGCCAATCGCCGCCCTTGACAAGCACGTCGGGAAGCAGGGCTGCGATCACACGCTGCGGCGTTAAGTCATTGAAAATCACGACGCCATCCACGCACTCCAGCGCGGCGAGAATTTCCGCGCGCTCGCGCTCCGGAATCACCGGGCGGCCTTCGCCTTTGAGCTGTTTGACGCTGGCGTCGCTGTTCAAGCCGACGATCAACGCGTCGCCGAGGCTGCGCGCGTGCTCCAGGCTGCGAATGTGGCCGGGATGCAGCAAATCAAAGCAACCGTTGGTGAACACGACGCGGCGGCCATTGCGTTTCCCGCGGCCAAACCCCAGAATCGCTTGCTCCAGTGTGAGGATGGAATCCAAA
>CATPAM010000175.1 GCA_955651735.1 Candidatus Acidiferrales bacterium
ATCCTAAACCATGCCGGCTCGCGGCGGGCGGACTCTAACCATCCTGTTCCTGCTACCGCGTCATCCTATTAGCTGAGCCGCGCTCCTTCGCGGGGGAAATCGTAGAGGGGCTCATCCCAACGGGGTCAGGCAGCTTTATGTCCACACTCATTGAATCGCCGCTGACCAAGCACCGGCGCGAAAAGATCGACCAGGCCGTCATCCGCTTCGCCGGGGATTCCGGCGACGGCATGCAGATCACCGGCAGCCAGTTCACCAATACGGTGGCGTTGTATGGCAATGATATCGCTACGTTTCCGGACTTCCCCGCGGAGATTCGCGCCCCTGCCGGAACGCTGCCGGGTGTAAGCGGCTATCAACTCCATTTTTCTTCCAATGACGTGTCCACGCCTGGGGATGCTGTCGACGTGCTCATTGCCATGAACCCTGCGGCGCTGAAGGTCAATGTGGCGGATTTGAAGGCCAACGGCATCCTCATCGTCAATTCCGACAGCTTTAAGGAAACCGACCTGCGCAAGGCGCAGATGACTTCCAATCCCCTGGAAGACCATTCGCTGGACAAGTTCCGGCTCTTCCCCGTCGAGTTGGAGCGCCTCACGCGCGTGGCCCTGGAGCATCTCGGCCTGGATGCCAAGTCCATGGACCGCTGCAAGAACTTCTTCGCGTTGGGGATGTGCTACTGGCTGTATAACCGCTCGATGGATTCGACGGTCCGCTGGATTGAAGACAAGTTCAAGAACAAGCCGCTGCTGGTGGAAGCCAACAAGCTGGCCATGAAGGCCGGGTACTCGTACTGCGAAGCGACGGAAGCGTTTCAAATTAGCTACGAGATCCCGCCAGCGCAACTGGCGCCCGGTGCTTACCGAAACTTGAGTGGCAATCAGGCGCTTGCGCTTGGCTTTATCACCGCTTCGCAAAAATCAGGTTTGCGGCTATTTCAAGGCAGCTATCCGATTACGCCTGCGTCCGACATCCTGCACGAGCTCTCGCAGTACAAAGACTTCGGGGTGATGACGTTCCAGGCGGAAGACGAAATCGCCGCGATTACTTCGGCTATTGGCGCGGCTTACGCAGGTGCTTTGGCGATTACCACCACCTCCGGTCCCGGCATGGCGCTGAAGACCGAAGCCATGGGTCTCGCCGTGGCTGTGGAAATCCCCTTGGTCATCTGCGACATTCAGCGCGGCGGACCTTCCACCGGGCTCCCTACCAAGACCGAGCAAGCCGACTTGCTGCAGGCGCTGTTCGGGCGCAATTCGGAAGCACCGATTCCGATCGTTGCCGCCGCAACGCCCAGCGATTGCTTCTGGGCCGCGATGGAAGCAAGCCGCATCGCCATCAAGTACATGGTGCCGGTGATCCTTCTCTCCGACGGATATTTGGCAAACGGCGCCGAACCGTGGCGCATCCCGGAAGCAGACGACATTCCGGAGATCCCGGTACATTTCGCGACCGAGGCGAACTCCCCGACCGGCTATTTGCCTTACAAACGGGACCCGCAAACTTTGGCACGGCCATGGGCCGTTCCTGGGACGCCGGGGCTCGAACACCGCATCGGCGGGCTTGAGAAGCAGGACGTCAGCGGCAATATCAACTACGAGCCGCTGAATCACGAAAAAATGGTGCGCATCCGCGCGGCGAAAGTTGCGGCCGTCGCTCAAGACATTCCGGATATCGAGCCGGTAGGCGATGTGGAAGGTGATCTGCTGATCGTCGCGTGGGGATCCACGCACGGCGCGATCACGGCGGCGGTAAAAGCGCAGCGCGCCGAAGGACGCAGCATTGGGCACGTGCATCTACGGCACTTGAATCCGCTGCCTTCGAATTTGGGCGAGGTCATCAAGCGCTTTAAGCAAGTGCTCGTGCCGGAGCTGAACATGGGGCAGTTGCTGTGGGTCCTGCGCGCCAAATATCTGGTGGACGCGGTGGGCCTGAACAAAATTCAGGGTCGCCCGTTCAAGCAAAGCGAGCTCGAGCAAAAGATCGAAGAAATGCTGGATGTCTAGGAATTAATCCGAACGCGATCCGAAGAATTCGGGAGTTGGGTCTGGAGCCATAAGAAATGTCGACCGCCACGCTGCCACCGCCACTGACAAAAAAAGATTTTCAGACGGACCAGGAAGTCCGCTGGTGCCCGGGCTGCGGCGACTATGCCATTCTTTCCGCGGTGCAGTCCGTGTTCCCCGAGCTCGGCATCAAGCGCGAAAATTTTGTGGTGGTCTCGGGCATCGGCTGCTCCAGCCGTTTTCCGTACTACATGAATACGTTCGGTTTCCATACGATTCATGGCCGTGCGCCCGCGGTCGCAACGGGGATTAAAGCGATTCGGCCAGATCTTGAGGTCTGGGTAGCCACCGGAGACGGTGACGCGCTTTCCATCGGCGGCAATCACACGATTCATATGTTGCGGCGCAACGTCGGAATCAAAGTTTTGCTCTTCAACAATCGCATTTACGGGCTCACCAAGGGACAGTATTCGCCCACCTCGGAATTCAACAAAAAGACGAAGTCGACGCCATTTGGCTCGGTGGACCGTCCGTTCAATCCCGTGTCGCTGGCGATCGGCGCGGAAGCCACTTTTGTCGCGCGCTCCGTTGATGTTTTCCAATCGCACCTGAAAGACACGCTGAAGCACGCCGCCGCGCACAAGGGCTCCGCGTTTGTGGAAATCCTGCAGAACTGCAACATCTTCAATGACGGCGCTTGGTTTTCGCTCACCGAGCGTGACGCGCGCAGCGAGCACGTCATTCAGCTGGAGCACGGCAAGCCGCTGGTCTTCGGCAAAAACCACGACAAGGGCATCCGCCGCAAACCTGATGGCGACATTGAGGTCGTGCCGCTCGGCAACGGCGTCACCGAATCGGATCTCGTCGTTCACGACGCGCATCATCCACGCCCGTCGTACGCCTTCTTGCTCTCGCACATGGAGCATCGACCCGGCTTCCCCACACCCATCGGAGTCTTTCGTGCATGGGACGATCTGCCCCGCTACGAGGATGTCATGAACCAACAGATAAAAGACGTCATCGCCAAGCGCGGTCCAGGCGACCTGAACAAACTATTGCACGCCGGCGACACCTGGGAAGTGCGTTAGCTCCGGGCGTATATCCAAAAATCTGAAA
>CATPAM010000176.1 GCA_955651735.1 Candidatus Acidiferrales bacterium
CTCAAAAGCGGGTTGATTGCGGTGTGGATTCCGTTTCTGGCGGCGGACCTGGGAAACTTTTTTGGAGGCGCTGCTTCAGACTACCTGATCCGGCGGGGATGGCCGCTGGGCGCGGCGCGCAAGGCGCTGGTAGTGTTTGGAGGCGTAGGAGTAACGCTGCTGATTCCAACGATTTTCACAAGGAATCTATACGTGATTACCTTGCTGTTTGGGCTGGCGACGTTTTCTTATGCGTCTTTTTCAACGATTGCGAATGTGTTGCCGACGGACTTATTTAAGAGCGATTCGGTGGCTACGGTGAGCGGCTTGAGCGGAACGGGAGCGGGGATCGGGACGATTGTCGCGTTTGAATTGATCGGGCATTTTTCGGATTTGCGGCAGGCGTCGGCGACGCATGCGTTTGATCCGATTATGATTGCGGCGGGAGTGATTCCATTTGTGGGGATGATTTTGGTGTTGCTGCTGGTGCGTAATACGCGGGCTACGGAGGAGGGGTTGGTGAGACGGATTTGAGAATCGCGGATAAACCCAGCAGCGAGGAGGAGCGTCGAAGAATGAGAGGTAAATGGATTGCGGGATTGTTGCTGTTGCTCGTTGCGGGATCGGCACCGGCGACGCAGGCTCAGAGTAAAGGGTCAGTTGCGGAAAAACTTGGATTTGGGCGTGACGCAAAGTTGCTGATTGTTCATGCGGACGATGTGGGGATGACGCATGCGGTGAACGCGGCGACGATCAAGGCGCTGGAGGGCGGCGGGGTGAACTCGGCGAGCATCATGGTGGCGTGCCCGTGGTTTCCGGAGATTGCGGAGTACGCGAAAGCGAATCCGGAGGTGGATTTCGGGCTGCACCTGACGCTGACCAGCGAGCGGGTGTACTACCGGTGGGGGCCGGTTGCGCCGAGAGACAAAGTGGCGAGCCTGGTGGACGAGAATGGTTATTTTTGGCAGGACTGGACGCCGAAGACACGCATCGAGCCGAAGGAGGTAGAGCTGGAGCTGCGCGCGCAGATTGAGCGGGCGTACGCGATGGGGATTCGTCCGACGCACCTGGATTCGCACCAGTACCGGCTGTACGACAATGGGAAAGAGTTATTCGAGGTGCTGCTGCAGATCGCGCACGAGAAGAAGCTGCCGTTTTTTGTGGCGCGGGATTGGTTCGAAGAGCATCCGTATCTGGAGTCCAGCCTGAGCGCGGATGATATCGTGATCGATCATACCGTGACGATTGATCCGAGCGTGCGACCGGAAAGATGGGCCGACTTTTACAGGACGGCGATCAAGAATCTGCAGCCGGGAGTGACGGAGTTTGTGATCCACGTGGCGTTCGCGGATGAGGAGATGACGGCGGCTACGCGGGAGCGTGGCACGTGGGGGGCGGCTTGGCGTCAGCGCGATTTTGATTTTTTTACGAGCGCGGAGTTCCGGCAGTTGTTGGCGCAGGAAAAGATCCAGCTTGTTAACTGGCGAGAGCTGGCGCGAGCGCGATGATACACGTGAGATTTCTTCGCGGAGTCGATTTTACTTTGCCGGCGCGGGCGGGAATTTGGGAGGAATGTCCGCGTAGCCAGGCGCGGCGGCGAGAAGATTTTGCGACAGGTCGGCTTTGGCTTCGCCAAGCGACCAGCGGATACCGCCGGCGAGGAGATTGAGGAAGAAAGCGTTCTGCCAATTTTCCGGGCGATCGCCCATGGCGATGAAGAAGACGCGGCCTTTGCCGTTCATGCGCGCCCAGGTGACCGGATACGGACGGCGCTGGTAGCACTCGTTCTTGAGCATGCTGGTGTCGACCGTGGCGATGACGTGCATGTCGGTGGCGAAATCCTTCAGCGAATACCATTCTTCATTGAACGAGACGGGCGATTGGACGCCAGCGAGCCCGGGGAACGACGGATCGTTGATGATGATGTTGGCGGTCTGCAAGCGCGGGTCGCGGCCGTGAATGATGAATTCGCCGCCGAGCATGCGGAGGTAGGGATCGGATTGGGCGCCGTGGGCGATGTAGCGATTGGACAGGTCCGCAGGATCGGGCGGAGTGTGGAAGGTGTCGCTGGCGGCATGGCAGCCGACGAATCCGAGACCCTGTTCGATCGAGGTGAGTAGGGTTTGCTTGCCGGCAGGCGACATGGGGGGATTTTTGTCGGTGGCGGATTGGGTGAGATCGCCGGTGGTGAAAAAGAAGACGGCTTGGTAGTTGTGAAAATCCTTGGAGTCAAAGATGCGGCCGTCTTTGGAGCAGGTGACATCGAAGCCATTTTTCTGGCCGAGTTCGGTTACGGCGGTTCCGGCGATGCTAAGCTTGCCGTCCTTGCGCTTGACGACCTCGTGTTCGAAGCCGGAGGATTTGGTGAAGACGAGGAGGGATTTGTTTGGCGCGGAGAAAGATTGATCGGGAAGCGCCAGGCCTGCGGTTGCCGCCGTCAGGGTGGCGGTGGTCAGGGTGCGGAGAAACTCGCGGCGATCGGAACGGTGCGTCATGTGTACCCTCGTGTGGATGAGTGTTGATTCGTGCGCCGACATCATACAACCGAATCGGCCGGAAGGGCGTGTTTCCGGGACGGATTGAGGGGTAGCCGCGTTAGTTATAGTCCAAATGGAGATTGAAGACCCTTAGGGCAGGAGGAAAGACTGGCGACCGAGTGGAGAACAACAAGCCTGACGGTCAGCGTTCGAGCGACGAAACGGTGAGCAGTTCCTCCGCTTCTTCGCTGGGCGCTCTGTTTTCGGCCTGTTTCTTCGATCGGCCCAGAAAGTACAGGTAGGCAAGAATCATTGCTGGCGCAACCTGAAGCGAACTACGCCACGCGGTCATTGTCGAGAACGAGCCACTCATCAGTCCGATTACGACAATTCCGAATGCAAAATACGGGAAGACCCATTCGTAACAATGTTGGCAGACCTGTCGAATGGGTTGCTGCTCCGTGAGGCCGACCACAATCGAGACGAGGACGGTGTTCATGGAAAGATAGAGAGTACTGGCGAGGAGTACGAGCGCCACCAGGTTGTTGGCGTCAAAGGGACGAACAATGAGATGGGAAGCCGCGAATGCGAAGGCGCTGCTCAAGACGAGCGCTGCCGCGCTGAATAGGACTTGGACCATGCGGGGTGGGCTCTTGGGCCGCCAAAATGACTGCAGCAGAGCGGCGCACAGTGCGGCCACGATCACTTGGGAGAAGCTGAAGAAAGCCAGGGCGATGAGGAGGAACGCGAAATTGGGCGAGATGGTGCTGGTCATTCCGGGAATGCGAACTTTCAGCGTGGAGGCGAGAAGAGTGAAGCACAGCAATGCTGCAAACTGTGGGAGGCTTGCTGAGGACCACCATCTTGCCGCGAGTAGCAAGATCCCGGTCCCAGAAGCTACTACCAGAGCGATGTAACACTTTGCGACACTTGACATTGTTGTTCCTTCCGTCAAGAATTCTGCCGCCAACTACTGATCCAAATCCCCATCGTCCCCATCGCTTAGGGTCTGTATC
>CATPAM010000177.1 GCA_955651735.1 Candidatus Acidiferrales bacterium
GGGTACATGCTGGCGGTGGCGTTCGCGGATGTGATTCCGGAGTCGGTGCGGATTGGCGGGCAAAGCGCGTTCTTGCTTGTGCTGATCGGATATTTTTTGGTGCATTTGTTCGAGCATATTCTTGCGCCACATTTTCATTTTGGGGAAGAGACGCACACGGAGATGATGCGGCATCACCGCGCTCGCACGGTGCTGTTCGGGTTGGGGATTCACACGTTTTTCGATGGCGTGGCGATCGCGGCGGGATTTTTAGTGTCGACCTGGCTGGGCACGGTCATTTTTGTGGCCATATTTCTGCACAAGCTGCCGGAGGGATTTACGATTGCATCGGTGGTGCTGGCGAGCGGGCAGAGCCGGGGAAAAGCAGTGGCGGCGGCGGGAGCTTTGGGAGTCGCCACACTATTGGGCGTGCTGCTGACGAGCCTGCTGCAGGCGCAATTGCGGTATGCGCTGCCGCTGTCGGCAGGGGTTACAGTATATGTGGCGGCGACAGATTTACTGCCGGAAGTGAACCGAGAACCGGGATGGCGGACGGCGCTCCTGGTGCTTGGCGGAGTGGCTAGTTTGCTGATTCTACAGTGGTTAGCGCGGGCGTAGATTCGCTGCAGCTTCGCTTCCTTTTTTCTTAGCTTCGCAACTTTCTGACAACGCAAGGGTTTGGTAGAGTGTGGCGGCTATGGCCAGGTCTGACGTCCAACTGATGCTGGACGTGAAGGCGGGCGATGAACAGTCGTTCGCGCTTCTGCTCCAGCGCTACAGGAGTCCTCTGGTCAATTTCCTGTACCGGATGGTGAGGAACCGGGAGCAAGCGGAGGATTTGGCGCAGGAAGTCTTTATCCGCGTATACCGGGCGAGAGCAGATTATGTGCCGAGCGCGAAGTTCACGACTTGGCTGTTCCGGATTGCTACGAATTTGGCGCTGAACTCGTTGCGGGACATGCGGCATCAGCGGATGGAGATATCGCTGGACGCTCCGGTGACCGCGGATGCAGCAGACGGCGACGAGCGGACGTTGGATGTGGCGGATAAGCATCCGGACATCGAGCAGCACTTGGTAGAGGAAGCGCGAAAGGCCATGATCCGACATGCGATCGACAAACTGCCGGAGAAGCAGAGGGCGGCGGTGCTGCTGCACAAGTATCAGGAATTGGATTACGGAGAGATCGCGAAGATTTTGGTGTGTTCGGAGAGTGCGCTGAAGTCGCTGTTGTTTCGGGCGTATGAAAGTTTGCGAGTGGAGTTGGCGCCGTTGGTGGCGAAAGGCTGAGTGGAGGAGTTTAAGAGTTTGGGAGTTCAAGAGTGGAAGGATGGGAAACATGAGTTGAAGTCGAATGGAAAAGCAGATGATGCCGTTTGTGGACGGACGGCTGACGGCGGGCGAGCAGCGCGAAGTGGAAGCGCATCTCGCTACGTGCGCGGCTTGCCGGGTGCGCGTGAATGAGTTTCGCGCGGTCTCGGGATTGCTGGACGAGCTGCCGCAGATCGAGCCTTCGGGCGCGTTCGATGCGCGGGTGCGAGCGCGCGTGGCGGCGGAACCGGTGAAGCAGAGTTGGTGGGCGGTGTTTGCGCCCTCGCCGCGAGCGGCGTTTGCGGCGTCGATGCTGCTGCTGGCGACGATTTGGGTTGGGTCGCGGCCGAACAATGTGAACACAGGCAACGGTGGGTCGAATGATCCCATTGCGGCGGTCGATCCGAACGATCTGCCGGTGCTGGAGAACTACGACATTTTGGCGAATTTCGAGCCGCTGACGGAGTTGCCGCAGCCGGTGCAGAACGATGAAGCGGACCAGCCCGACACCAACCAGTCGATGTAGGCGCAATGAAGCAGCGATTCCAATTCGGAGCTTGGGTGTGCGGGCTGGGACTCAGCGCGGCGCTGCTGGCGCCTTGTGCGATTGCGCAGAACCGCCCGTCCAACGACCGGCCTCCCGCGAGGCAGCAGCAGCCGCATGAAGCGAACCGGCCGCCGCGGAATGACCGGCCGTCGGGGTCATATCATCCTCAGAATTCACCGCGTGGTGGGAATGCGAATCGGCAACCGGCGCGCGCGGATGGGCAGCGCTCGAGTCAAGATCGTTCCCGGATGAATGGAAACGCACGAACCCCTGGTCAGGACTACGGACGTAACAATAGGGGCAACGACCGGCCGCAGAACCTAAATCGGCAGCAAGCGCAAGCGCCGGCGATTCCACCGCCGAATGTGCAGGAACGTTGGCGGAATATGAGTCCGCAAGAACGGAACCGCCTAGCGGAAAATCAAAGGAAGTTCAATCAATTGCCGCCGCAAAGACAACAGGATATGAAAAGAGCTGCTGAGAATTGGGAGAAGCTTACGCCAGAGCAGCGAAACCACATCAAAAATGACGTACTGCCGAAGTGGCAGCAATTGCCTGCGGACCGGCAGCGGGCGATTCAGCAGCGGCTGGGCGTGCTGCAGAACATGCCGGAGTCCGCGCGCAACCGGCACTTGAACGATCCAAACTTTACGCGCGGAATGAGCGAAGAAGACCGGCAGATGTTGCGGGATTTGAGCCACCAGCACGTGGGCGCGCCGGATCAGCCGCAAGAGCAGTAGCCCGTCTTCTTCAGATGTGATTCCTTAGACTAAAAATCTTGAGCGTCGCGCAACGGCGAGGCACGACTGCGTGATCCGCGATTGGGATCCGC
The DNA here is from genome assembly GCA_955651735.1 of Candidatus Acidiferrales bacterium. Taxonomy (GTDB): domain Bacteria; phylum Acidobacteriota; class Terriglobia; order Acidiferrales; family UBA7541; genus Acidiferrum. The sequence goes on from CATPAM010000177.1 coordinate 2,668, forward strand.
ACGATTTGGCGGATGGGTCGTCGGAGCACAGGCAAAATTCCCTGTGCCACAGACGTGGCAATTTGGTTTCGTTGGCTTTGACTGGTGGATTGACAACGGCCGGCCGGGCACGTCATCGTGAATGATTGCGTGCGCCGTAATGACGGCGTGCCGCGTCCAATTCACGGAGGAATTTCCCGCTCGTGTCCACGCGCTTTCGCGCTTTGCAACATCGTAACTTTCAACTTTTTTTCGCGGGGCAGCTTGTTTCGCTCGTCGGCACGTGGATGCAGTCGACCGCGCAGCTTTGGCTGGTCTACAAGCTGACGAATTCGGCGGCGCTGCTGGGCGTTTTCGGTTTTGCCAATCAGGTTCCCATTTTATTGCTGGCTTCGATCGGCGGATACGTCGGGGACCGTTACAACCGGCATCGCGGCGTAATCGCCACGCAGGCCGCGGCGATGATCCTGGCATTTGTGCTGGCGGCGCTGACGCTGACGGGGGCGATTCACGATGCGCGCGGCGCGTGGGTAGTTATTTTCATCGCGTTTCTGGTGGGCATCGTGAACGCGTTTGATGTGCCGATCCGGCAGGCCTTTTTAGTGCAGATGGTCGGCAAGGAAGATTTGCCCAACGCTATCGCGCTCAATTCGTCCATTTTCAACGGCGCGCGCGTGGTGGGCCCCGCGATTGCGGGTTTTGCGATTGCGTGGATCGGCGAGGGCTGGTGCTTCTTTCTGAATGGCGTGAGTTTTCTGGCGGTGATCCTCGCGCTGCTGGCGATGCGACTCCCGGCGGTAACGAGAAAGCCCAGCACGGACTCTCCGCTGCAAAGCTTGATGCAAGGTTTTCGCTTTGCGATGAGCGATGTGCCGATTCGCTCCGCGCTGCTGTTGCTAAGTTGGCTGAGCTTGCTGGGCTTGCAGTATTCGGTTTTTCTGCCGATTTTTGCCAACGACATTTTGCGCGGCGGAGCGCGCGGGCTGGGCTTGCTGATGAGCTCGGCAGGCGTGGGCGCGGTGCTCGGGGCGCTGCACTTTGCCGCGCGCACCGAGTTCAAGGGGCTGGCGCGCTGGATTGCGGCGACTTCCACGATGTGCGGGATTGGGCTGATCGTCTTTTCGCAATCGCGCGTGTTCTGGCTGTCCATGGCGGTGCTTTTTGTGGTGGGATTTTCGGCGACGGTGCAGATGGCCGCGACGAACACGATTGTTCAGAGCCGCGTGCCAGACGAATTGCGCGGGCGGATCATGGCGGTGTACGCCACGATGTTCATGGGCGTGCAGCCGATCGGGTCGCTGCTGGCGGGCGGGGTGGCGAAGCGGATTGGTGCGCCGTATACGCTGGGAATTTTCGGTTTGCTGGTGCTGGCGGGGAGTCTGGTGTTTTTATTTCGCGTTGTGATGCGGTTGCGGCGGCCGGTTGAGGCGGCGGCGACACACACAGATTAGAGTTGTGCCCGAGCGCAGCGGCCTGGGCAAGCAGGGGCACAGCGTGCCTGCCTGCCGCAGGCGGGCTGCGCCCTTACGGGGAATAGTTACGCGGGATTGGGA
>CATPAM010000178.1 GCA_955651735.1 Candidatus Acidiferrales bacterium
CATCCTTATAAGGAAACGGTTCGAGCAGCACGTTGTCGACCGAAAGTCAGACTGTTCGAGCACTAACGGCGACGGGCGGTGCGCAGTTCCACCCGAGTGACGGGCAAGCCGGAAGTAATCCCAGCAGAGCCGATTCGCGACATTACTTCCGGATTGCCGACAACCCTGGAGTTATCGGACGGTAGGTCGACGTCAAAAGTTGGCCCCCAAAAAAAACTGTACCTCCCCCTTTAATCCTGAATCGATCTCCAATCAAAAGTCTGTTGGATTCAGTCGTTCCTGCGCCGCTTAGAATCTCGTTTTGAGCGCGCATTGGAATTATTGAACGCGCGGCGCTGCAGGGGTAGTATAAACGTCGGATTGAAGATGCGGGAATCTTGGCGATCTCAAGGGCCTCGGGAAATGCTCTTCGACGACACGACGGGACGGGCTCACAACCAGTTGTCCTCCCCTAAACTCTTGCGTCAGCCATGGAGCCTTGTCTTTGCGGGAGGCTCATTCGTTCTCTCCTTTTTCCTCCTTATCGCTGGCGCTTTGTTAGCCAAGCCGCAAGCTGCGAGTCAGGCCGGCGCCGCGGAAGCACGTCAAGTAACAGCTGGCGGTTCCGTCGTCTTCGCCACTCAAATTCGGCCGATTCTTGGCTCGCGTTGCTACCCATGCCATGGCCCCGACGTACAGCAGCACGGTCTTCGCCTGGATTCGCTTCCGGCAATCCTCACCGGCAGCGCCAATGGCAAAGTCGTCATTCCAGGCGACAGCCAGAAAAGCCACATAGTGCGGCGCTTGCTTGGACTCGAGCAGCCACAAATGCCTTACGGTGGCCCGCCGCTTTCTGCAGAACAGATCGACTTAGTACGAAAATGGATCGACGAAGGTGCGCAGGGCCCCGACTCGACCGAACCTGTCGTCGCGGCAGCGGCACCGATCAATGATGTGAAGGCGGCACACAACGCTTCGGAAAAGCCCGTCGATTTTAACCGCGACATTCGCCCAACTCTCTCCGACGCATGCTTTACGTGCCACGGCCCTGAGGAAAAAAGCCGCCAAGGGAACTTGCGCCTCGACACTAAGGAAAGCGCCTTTGCTGAGCGCAACGGCTACCTTATCATCGTGCCAGGTAGCAGTGCCAGGAGCCGGCTATATCAGAAGATCACCTCGAAGGATGACGCGTTTCGCATGCCGCCGGCCTGGTCAGGCAGAAGCCTGACGCCCAAGCAGATCGAATTGTTCCGTCAGTGGATCGATCAGGGCGCGAAATGGCAGTCCCACTGGGCCTTCGATCCACCAAAACGTCCAGCAACACCAGAGGTCAAAGATAAAACCTGGCCGAAGAATCCCATCGCCAATTTCGCACTGGCGCGCCTGGAAGCCGAGGGGCTGAAACCTTCCGCTGAAGCAGATAAGGCCACTCTGCTGCGGCGCGTCTCCCTTGATCTGACTGGCTTGCCAGCCACTCCCGCGGAAGTGGACTCATTCGTAGCTGACAAATCTCCAGACGCTTACGAACGGGGAGTGGACCATCTGCTGCAGTCACCCCACTACGGCGAGCGAATGGCCATGCCGTGGCTCGACCTCGCGCGTTATTCCGATACTCATGGCTATCACATCGACAGCTTGCGTGAGATGTGGCCGTGGCGCGATTGGGTGATTGCCGCCTTCAATCGCAACATGCCGTTTGACGAATTCACAATCGAGCAATTGGCCGGCGACCTGCTCCCCAACACCACGCTCGAACAGAAAATCGCCAGCGGGTTCAACCGCAACAACATGATCAATTTCGAAGGTGGCGCGATCCCGGAGGAATATCACGTCGAATATGTCGTCGATCGCGCGAGCACCACGGCAACGACTTGGCTAGGACTGACCATGGGTTGTGCGCGCTGCCACGACCACAAGTACGATCCTGTCAAGCAGAAGGAGTTTTATCGCTTCTTCGCGTTTTTCAACACCGTTCCAGAACGCGGCCTGGATGGTTACGAAGGGAATGCCGTGCCGGTGCTGTCGTTGCCTACTCTCGAGCAACAGCAACAGATGGACGACCTCAAGAGGAAGATCGCTGCCGCTTTGACGGTCATGCCTGAAAAGGATGTCTTGGCACTTCGCAACGAATGGCAGAAAACGCGCCTTACGACATTGCCCGAGCCCACGCGGGACGCGCTGGCAACGCACTATCCTTTCAACGGCGACCTGTCAGACGCTTTCTCGCGCCACGACGGAAGGCTCGTTCGAGGTGAAATCACCTATGAAGATGGGCCGGCCGGTAAGGCCGCTGAATTCAGAGGCGAAAGTGAAGCCACTCTCGGCCAAGCCGGGGATTTCGATGTGCATCAGCCTTTTGCTATCGCCGCCTGGGTGAATCTCTACGAGGAGAGCGGCAAAGTTTTTCAGAAACGAGACGCCTCCGAGCACTGGACCGGCTATGAGCTGGGTCTCGAGGACGTCGCCTTCACCGGCCGGCACGAACGGAATCTTCGCGTCGTCGTACGGCTTGCGGCGCCCTGGCCCGATAGCGCCACCGAGGTGCGCACGAAAAATCGTATGCCGGTGGACGGCTCGCATCATCTGCTCGTCAATTACGATGGGTCGGGCAAAGCTGCGGGCTTGAAGATCTTTGTCGATGGAACGCCGTGGGAAACGGAAACCGCAAAAGACACACTCCGCGGAAGTTTCCGTACTTCCGCGCCATTGGCGATTGGCAACAAAAATATCGGCGGCGCCTTTAAAGGCCAACTCGGTGACCTGCGCATTTACACCCGCACACTATCTGATACAGAAGTCGAAGATCTCGCCGTGCATCTGCCGGCGCGCGTCCTCTTGACCAAGCTTGCGGGCACGCCCGCAGCGGAAATTGCGGCCCTCCAGCCCGAGAAGCCGCCCGAAGAGGCCGACATCGGAGAGCTAGAGAAAGCGGAGAGCAAGGAACAAAAGCAAGCGAAGCTCGAAAAACAGGATCAAGCCCGCCTGAGTGAATACTTCCTTAAGCACGATGCGCCCGAGAAGTACAGGCAGGCTTACTCTCAGTTAGTAGAACTCAGAAAAGAAAAGGACAAGCTCGAAAAATCCATCACCACCACCATGGTCATGGTGGAGATGTCCAAGCCGCGCGACACCTTCGTCCTGGGTCGCGGTCAATATGACAATAAGGGTGAGAAGGTCACACCGGGTGTTCCCGCGTTCCTGCCGCCGATGCCCGAAGACCTGCCTCGCAACCGTTTGGGACTCGCAAAGTGGATCCTCGACCCCTCCAACCCGCTCACCGCGCGCGTTGTGGTCAATCAGTATTGGCAACAATATTTCGGGACCGGCATCGTCAAGACCGCCGAGGACTTTGGCTCGCAGGGTGAACAGCCGAGCCATCCTCAATTACTCGACTGGCTGGCCACCGAGTTCGTCCGCACTGGCTGGGACATCAAGGCCATGCAGCGCCTGATTGTCACCTCAGCGACGTACCGCCAATCTTCCCGCGCGTCGCGCGAATTGATCGAGCGCGATCCCGAAAATCGCCTGCTCGCAAGAGGACCGCGATTCCGCCTCCCCGCCGAGATCGTTCGCGATAATGCCCTCGCGATCAGCGGATTGCTCAACGATAAAATCGGCGGGCCGAGCGTCTACGCCTATCAGCCCGAGGGCCTTTGGGAAGAGATGGCCTTCGGCCAGGGCTTTTCGGGTCAGACGTACACGCCGTCCTCGGGTTCTGATTTATACCGTCGCGGTCTGTACACGGTGTGGAAGCGCACCGTCCCGCCGCCTTCGCTGAGTATCTTCGACGCGCCCGACCGCGAAAAATGTACCGCCAGGCGCGGAGTCACCAACACGCCGCTGCAGGCGCTCACGCTTTTGAACGATCCCACCTACGTGGAAGCCGCTCGCGCGTTGGCGCAGCGTGCGTTGCGCACGGGCGGCAGGTCCGATCGCGAGCGCATAGATTTTGCTTTCAAGCTCGCGACGGCACGCACGCCCGACCCGCAGGAACGCGACCTGCTGCTCGGCTCGCTCTCGGAATTTCGCTCCACTTACCGCCAGGACCAGGCGCAGGTAACGAAGCTGCTGTCCGTCGGCGCATCGAAGCCGGATTCCACACTGGACCCGCGCGAAGTCGCGGCTTGGACCACCTTAGCCAGCATGATCCTCAATCTCGACGAAACCATTACGGCCGAATAGTAGAACGCGAGGCACAGTATGACCGACTCCGATTCCCTGACTCCACAACTCAGCGCCGCGATGACGCGCCGCCAGTTTTTCCGGCGCAGCACCGCCGGAATGGCCATCGGCATTCCGGCGCTCGCTACGCTGCTCACCAACGATGGCTTCGCGGCTGACACCGCAACCGACCCCAAAACCGGCGGACTCGTCGGCCTTCCCCATTTCCCGCCCAAAGCGAAGCGCGTCATCTTCCTCCACCAATCCGGCGCGCCTTCCCAGATGGAGCTATTCGACTACAAGCCCAACCTCGTCAAGTCGCAGGGCGTCGAGTTGCCCGACTCCGTGCGCATGGGCCAGCGCATTACCGGCATGACGTCGGGCCAATCCTCGTTTCCGGTGGCACCTTCGATTTTCAAGTTCAACCAGTACGGCCGCTCCGGCACCTGGGTCAGCGAGCTGCTTCCCTACCACAGCAAAATCGTGGACGACATCACCATCATCAAGTCCACCTACACCGAAGCCATCAACCACGATCCCGCGATCACCTTTGTGCAGACCGGCTTCCAGCAGCCCGGGCGTCCCAGCATGGGCGCGTGGGTCACTTACGGACTCGGCAGCGAGAATCAAAATCTCCCGGCGTTCGTGGTCATGGTTTCGCAAGCCAACGCCTTGAATCCGGACCAGCCGCTGTTTTCGCGCCTGTGGGGAAGCGGCTTTCTGTCGTCGCGGTATCAGGGAGTGAAATTTCGGTCGAGTGGCGACCCGGTGCTGTATTTGTCAAACCCACCGGGAGTGCCATCTGCGACGAGACGCCGCATGCTGGACGGCATCGCGAAATTGAATCGTTTGCTGGCAGAGAAATATGGCGATCCGGAGATTGATACCCGCGTCGCGCAATATGAAATGGCGTATCGCATGCAGACCTCCGTGCCCGATCTGATGGATCTTTCAAAGGAACCTGAGTCCACCTTTGAATTATACGGCCCGGATTCGCGGAAGCCCGGAACGTATGCCGCCAATTGTCTGCTAGCGCGGCGGCTTGCCGAGCGTGGCGTGCGCTTCATTCAGCTCTATCATCGCGGCTGGGACCAACACAACGACTTGCCACGAGACATAGCTCTGCAATGCAAAGGCGTCGATCAGCCTTCGGCCGCTCTGGTCCTCGATCTCAAACAGCGAAGTATGTTGGATGACACACTGGTCGTGTGGGCCGGAGAGTTTGGCCGAACCGTGTACTGTCAGGGCAAACTCACCGGGACGAACTATGGTCGCGACCATCATCCCCGCTGTTTTTCGATTTGGATGGCCGGCGGGGGTATCCAACCCGGTTTAACCATCGGCAAGACTGACGACTATTCCTACAACATCATCGAAGATCCTGTGCACGTCCACGACTTGCAGGCGACTATCCTGCATTGCCTCGGAATTGATCACCTCAGGCTGACTTATAAGTTCCAAGGAAGATACTTCCGGCTGACCGATGTGGCCGGCAACGTAGTGAAAAAGGTCCTCGCCGGAGCGTAGGTTGCGAAAAGTGAACCTCGCTTTTCAACCCTCCATGCCTAGGTCGGTTTTCGAGTACGACTTCATCTCCGTTGCATCGTCCTCGGCCAAACTCGGGTGTTGTATCATCTGTCGAGAGAACAGACACATAACTGCGCCCACCTAGGACATCGGAGGACGTCAACTCATGAACTCACTCACTCGACGCAGGTTCCTTAGAGACGGCTCGACGGCGACAGCCGCGGCGATGCTGCCGCCTTTCTTTCTGCAGACATCAAGCAGGTCCGGCAGCCGCTTGCCGGTTGTCGGCTCTGGAGTACACACCTACGAGTGTGTTCACGACTGGCTGGTGCCGCCCGACGGCCTGGTTTGGGGGGACACCCACGGTTTGGCGCAGGATGAGCAAGGTAACATCTATGTGGCGCACACGGTGAACAAATCCAGCATGCGCGGAGAGGCCGTGGTTGTTTACGACTCGTCCGGGCGCTTCGTTCGCGCATTCGGGGAGGAGTTTCGTGGGGGCGCGCATGGGCTTGGTGTGCGCCGCGAGAAAGGCGCGGAAGTTCTCTATCACTGCGATATCAATCAGTGCAAGATCATGAAGACCACGCTGAATGGCGAATCCCTTTGGGCACACGGCTACCCGCGTGAAGACCCTGCCTATGCAGGGCGACCCATTGAGTTTGTTCCGACCAACGTCGCCTTCGCTCCAAACGGGGATTTTTATGTGGGTGATGGCTACGGCTCGCACCATTTGCTGCGATTTTCTTCGGACGGAAAATTTCTTGGAGAAGTCGGGCGGCCGGGACACGGTGACGGCGAATTCGACACGCCACACGGCCTCTTCGTGGATACCCGCGGTAGGGATCCAATCCTTGTGGTTGCGGATCGTGGGAACCGGCGCGTGCAAACTTTTTCCTTGGACGGCTTACATCTCCGCACCATTAAAGACGAGTCGCGACTCCGTATGCCTTGTCACTTTCATACGCAAGGCGACTGGATGGTCTGTCCGGACCTCGACAGCCAGGTTTGTATTCTCGACCGCGAGTACAAGGTCGTTATGCAACTGGGAGACGGCCGCCCTTCGAACGGGGAAGTTGGCTCCCGCCGCAGGCAGTCGCGTAACGAATTCACTGCTGGGCAGTTCATCACGCCCCACGCGGCTATTTTCCTTCAGAGGGGCGACATTCTAGTTGCCGAATGGCTGCCAATCGGGCGCATCACCCTGTTGCGCCGCGTCTGAGTCTCCCTGGATGACCTCGCGCACAAGCTTATTGCTGTGTGTATCGGCAGGGGCTTGTTTCTAGC
>CATPAM010000179.1 GCA_955651735.1 Candidatus Acidiferrales bacterium
ATTCCAATCGGCCCGCTTTTTTTGCCCCCGCAACAAGGCTCACCGCACCCGTAGTGGCTCGGCAGCCTGCGCCAGCGCAAACTCCCGCCTCGACAACCTCTGCTAAATCAGGGCATTACCTTCCCCGACAGGTTGCCTCGTCTAGCTCCCTCTGCTATCGTCTCCCTGTCTTAGCTCGACTCTTCAGGGGAGAGTCATCAATGCCAGGACTTTTGCAGCGCTTGCTGCCGCGCGAAGAGGATTTCTTCGTCCTCTTCAGCAAGCAAGCCGATAACATTCAGTTGGGTGCCAAGGCTTTGCTCCAAATGCTCGAGCATTACACCGGCGTTCCCGAACAGGTGCAGATCGTCAAGGCCATCGAGCACGATGGCGACGAAATCACGCATAGCATCTTCACCAAGCTGAACCAAAGCTTCATCACGCCGTTCGATCGGGAAGACATTCATGAGCTCACCAGCCGGCTCGACGACGTCATCGACCTGATCGACGCCGCCGCCAGCCGCTTTGTGCTCTACCGCGTGGCCAGCATTCGCATCGGCACGGTCGACCTCGTGAGAGTTCTGGTCTCTGCCACCGCAGAGCTTTCCGCGGCCATCCGGACGCTGTCCTCGCCCGAGAAGGCTCTGAAGCACTGCATCGAGATCAACCGCTACGAAAACGAAAGCGACCGCCTGTGCCGTACGCTCATCGCCCAGCTGTTCGATGAAGAAACCGATTCCGTGCAGATTATCAAGTGGAAAGAAATCTTCGAAGTCATCGAAACCGCCGTCGACAAATGTGAAGACGTCGCCAACGTAATCGAAGGCGTCATCCTCAAAAACGCTTAACGCGCATGTCCACATCGAAGATGTGCCCGAAGGCCGTCTGTCTGATTTCCCTTACCAGTTCTAATTCCTTTCCCTTCTTGTTTTGCAGGATCTGCCCGTGACGAGCTTCCACCTGCTCGTCGCGGTCATAGTACTGACCCTGACCTTCGAGTTCTCCAACGGCTGGCACGACGCCGCCAACTCGATTGCGACCGTCGTCTCCACTCGCGTGCTTACGCCATTCCGCGCCGTGGCCTGGGCCGCTTTCTGGAATTTCATCGCCGCTTTTGTGTTTGGCACCGCCGTGGCTAAGACCATTGGCAAAGGCATGGTTCACGTCGAAATGGTGAACCAGCAAGTTCTGCTCGCCGGACTGTTCGGGGCCATTTTCTGGAATCTCATCACCCTCATTCTCGGCCTGCCCACCAGTTCGTCGCACGCTCTCATGGGTGGCTACGGCGGCGCTGCAGTGGCGAACGCCGGTTTTCAGGCCATCATCGTCAGCGGCTGGACCAAACCCGTTCTATTCATTTTTCTCTCTCCCATCATTGGCATGATCGTCGCCACGACCGTTACCATCGCTACCAGCTGGATCGTTCGCAAGCAGCGCCCGCTGAAGGTTGACCGCTGGTTTCGCCGCCTGCAACTCCTTTCCGCGGCGGCTTACAGCCTGGGCCACGGCACCAACGACGCCCAAAAAGGCATGGGAATCATCACCACCGCCCTGGTCGCTGGTGGCTTGCTCACGACGTTCGACGTTCCGTACTGGGTCATCATCTGCTGCCACCTCGCCATGGGCGGCGGTACCATGGCCGGCGGCTGGCGCATCATCAAGACCATGGGCCAGCGCATTACTAAGCTCACGCCCTTCGGCGGTTTCGCCGCCGAGTCCGCCGGAGCGCTTACCCTCGTCGGCACCGCGCACTTCGGCATTCCGGTTAGCACCACGCACACCATCACGGGCGCAATTGTGGGCGTGGGAGCAACGCGGCGCCTCACCGCCGTTCGTTGGGGCGTCACACGACGCATCGTCTGGGCCTGGGTAATGACCATCCCCGGTGCCGCTCTCATCGGCGCCGGACTCTTCCATCTTCTCCAGCTCGTGCTTCGTTAATCGGCTGCTGCCGCACAAATCGTTTTTGCATCGGCTTCGTCAAAACAGATAGCCCGTTTCTACCGGCTCAGGAAGGGATCGATGAAACCCGCAAGATTGCTCCTCCTGGCTCAGGCCATAGCGACTCTAAACTCCTTTGCGGCGGCGCAAGGCGAAGCACGACCGGCGCAGCAAGTTCCGGCCGACGAGTCCGGTCCGGTCGGGGATTGGCGCGGCGATTCAGTCTGCGTGGTGCGGGATAGCGCGTGCCGCGACGAAGACTCTCTCTATCACGTTGCCAAGCTGGCCGGCAAACCCGGATGGTTTTCCATGAAGCTGGACAAAATTGTTGACGGCAAGCCGGTAACCATGGGCACCACGGAGTGCAGCTACGATTCTGCGAAGCGAGCCCTTACCTGCGAGGTCCCGCGTGGCGTCTTCCGCTTCACGATTCAGGCCAACAAAATGGCGGGAACCATGAGCCTGGCGGACGGCACACTGTGGCGCAAAATCACTCTGAGCAAGTCGTCCTAGCGCCGAACGAAGCCGCTAAGACCGTTTTGCGCGCAGCAAATCTTCCACGTCGTTGATTTTGTCTCCCAGCAGATTCAACTTGTTGGCTAGCCCCTGTATCTCCGATTCCGCGCGGCGGTTGACGTCAAAATCGAGTTCGCTGCGCAGGCGATCCTTCGTGTCCTGGCGGTTCTGGCTCATCATGATCACGGGCGCTTGGATTGCGGCAAGCATCGAAAGAAATAAATTGAGAAGAATGAAGGGATAGGGATCCCACGCGGATCTGCCCAAAATTATGTTGACCGCGCTGTAGATCACCAGCACGGAGAGAAAAATGATGATGAAGGTCCAGGAACCGCCGAAGCCGGCAACTCTGTCGGCGATGCGCTGGCCGAAGGTGGCCTCTTCTTCAATCACTTCGTTGGGATTGCGATTCGCGCGCACGCGCACCAGCTGTTGCGAGGCGTGAAACTGTTTGCCCAATACGGTCAGCATGTCCATGCCGGCCATCGGCTTGCGCTGCAGCAGCACCGCGATGTCGTGACGATCCACTTCAAGGCACTGCGATTCTTCCAGCGCAAGGGCGGTGGTTTGGTGCGGGGTCTGCTCCAACATGGAAGCGAAGCCAAAGAATTCGCCGTGGGCGGGCTCGTCGACCACGACCTCCTGATGATCTTCATCGAGTGTGGTGACGCGCACGCGGCCGGACACCATCACGTAAGCCTGCCCGGCAGCATCGCCCATTTTATAGATGCGCTGGCGCGGCGCAAACTTCTTCAGCTCCACCTGCCCGGCCAGCACTGCGGTTTCTTCATCATCAAGCAGCGCGAACAACGGCACGTGCTTCAACGCTTCTGGATCGCACGACATTGGTCACCTCTTCTGTGAGGCCAAATCGTGCCTAATCTCCAAGACCATTTCAAGAGCATCGAGCCTGCATCTTCAGGATGCGCGAGGCGGCGTCTTGAAGTAAGCGACGACGAACAAAACGCCGAGCAGAAAGTCCGTGCCCGCAAATAGCAGGTCCGAACTACGCGTGCGCGCTTGCAGGACGAGAATGACGACCGCGGCGGCATAGCTGAATTTCTCAAACATCGAAGGGATCATGAGCGGCCGATAGCGCACGGGGTCGCTGGCGATAAAGAAAAACGCGATTTGCCAGGCCAATGCAACACCCACGAACCCGTAGAAGAATCCCGGATGCGTGATAGGAGGGGGATCCCTGCGGCCGATCAAATCAAACATGAAGTACAGTGGCGTGATAATCAGCACGCCCCAAATCGCCGCAATCCGAAACGTAGTCTTCGCAAATTTCATTGCCGCCTCCTTGTCCGTGAGCCACCGGTCCCGGGACTGGAAGCGGCTCAACCCTTCTGGGCAGACTTCCGACAAATCAAATAACGAATACGGGTCCAGTCTTTCAGAACGCGAATTGCACTTGCAAATCGATGCGGCGGTTCGCGCCGGCGGACGAAAAGGGCCCGGTGGCCAGGGCATTCGGTTGACCGAAGAACGGCGAGCCGAGAACGCCGCTGGGCGTAGTTACGTTCACGACGTTCAAGACGTTGCGCGCGGAGACGCTGAACGTCAGGTTGTAACGGCGATCCGTAGGGGTTCCCATTCCGCCGAACCCACCGCCAAACGGGCCGCCGCGACCATGCTCACCGCCACCTCCACGTCCGCCTCCCGGTCCTCCGCCCGGACCGCCCGCGGTGGGCGCAGTTTCCGGCTTTCTGCCGAAGCCGAACGTCTTACCGAGCCGCATGTTTAAGGTAAAGCGAGGCGAGGTGGTGCCGTAGTTGATGGGAACGATTTTCTCGCCGGGAACCGGGACGGTGTCGAAAGTGCCGAATTGTGTGATCACCACGTCTGCGGGGTTGGAAAGAACGCTGGCGAACGACGGGCGAGAGTTGAAAACGGTGTTGCCATTGAGATCGGTAGGCACGGTGATATTGAAAGGCGGTCCGGACTGCGCGACGAGAAACGGACTGAGGCGGAAAGCATGCGGCAGGGCCATGGTACCGCCAAAAAACACGCGGTGGCGGATATCGAAGGCCGCGCGTCCATAGTCCTGGCCTAAGTCGTACGGATTGGAACTAAACGTCGAGGGACCCGCAGTGTCGCTGTTCGCGTAGTTGAGCACGTAATAGCCAAACAAAGAAAATTTCGTGCCCACGCGGATATTGGAATTTACGATTAGCTGTTTCTGCCGGAAAACACCGTCGGATTGATATTCGAAGATGTTCCCGACGTTTCCGAAGGGGCGTATGGCTGCAGGATTGAAGGGATCGCCGGGAGGATACGTTCCCGGCTCAGGCGCATTGATGTTGCTGACCAGCAGCGAGTGGACTCCGCGAGTATTGAGATAGGTGACGGTAAGGTTCGCGCTCTTGGTGAGCTGGCGCTCCAGGCTGACGCCGGTCTGCATAACATACGGTGCGCGAAGATTGGGATCGATTCTATATTTCGAGCAAGTATTGGGATCAATTAGAGAACTGCCCGTGGCGCAAGGTTGCGGAGGGAGACTCAAGCAAGTGAGTCCGGGAGAGTTCGGACAATAGACGGGATTGTTGATCACCAGCTGCTCTTGGTTCAAACCGTTGACCCGCTCCGCCTGTATCACCAGGTCGCTGGTGAAACGGTCGTAGAACATCCCAAAGCCGGCGCGCAAAACGGTCTTAGGCGACTTGTTCTTCCCTCCTCCGCCCAGCCCCCAGGCGAAGCCGATGCGTGGCGCGACATCGGCGTGATCACTAATGGCGTTCTGAGTTTCGTAGCGCAGGCCGTAGCTCAGGGTCATGTTGGAGCGAAAGCGCCAATCATCCTGGATGTACAGGCCCACGTCGAAGACATTCACCGCCAAGTTGGGCACACCCTCGGTGACTTTCGCTTGGTTAGGCCCGCTGCCCGGCAAGCCCATGAGTGTCGATTTGTAGCTGGTGAGTTCTGACCCATTCAGGGATGTGAACGTGTAGGTACCGTTGAAATTCGATATGGAGTTGCTGGAGTCGCGGATATCGCGGACGCGGCCGCCGAATTTCAGGAAGTGCGTGCCGAGGGCCATGGATGTGTAGTTCTGCAATTCGTAGCGATCCTGGTTGTCGATGACGGAGCCCTGGCTGTTTCCGCCAGTGGTGAAAGCGCCGGGGACGCCAATCGTGGGCAGCGGGCTCTGCGCGTCCTGGTTGTTGCGGTCGCGGATGTACTGAAAGCGCGTTTCGTTGACAATTTTCGCGCCGAAGATTTGCGAATCGCTGACTTGCAGGGTTTGCTCGGTGTTGGTGACGTTGTAAGCCTGAGAAGGCAGCGAGAATTGGCCAACGCCGTCATCGGTTTCGTTCTCGCGGTAGAACTGGTAGCGCGCCGTCAAAGTATTGTTCGTACCGAGCTGATAATCCAGACGTGGACTGAAGTTGGTCCGCGTGCGCGGGTTGGCAACCGCCTCGCTTAGCGTCAGCAGGTTGAAATTAGAATCGAGGGTTCTTGCGTCGATCACCTGCGAATCGTTGATGTCGCGCCGCTCCAGGTTGAAGAAGAAGGAAGCCTTCTTGCTCAGCGGCCCGCCGACGTTGCCGCTGAATTGCGTGGTCTCATAGCCTGGCTGCGTCTGGACGAAGGGGCTTTTGGAATTGAACGCGGACGTAGTACCGCTGAAATAGAGTTGGCCGTGGAACTGGTCACTGCCGGGCTTGGTCAGGATTTCGATGCGTCCGTAGCCGAGCTTGTCGTATTCCGCGGAGAAAGGATTCTGGTTGATGCGAATTTCGCGGATGGAGGCTTTGGGCGGAAGCTGGCCGCCGGTGAAGCCGTCGATATAGATCTGGCCGCCATTCGGCCCAGCGGAAGGGCCGGCGAGTGCCTGCAGATCGGACTGCAAGTCGTCCGGATCATCGGAAAGCGCTTCGAGGTCCTTTCCCTGCAGCACGATTGCGCCGGCATTGTTGGCCGGATTGGTGTCCAGAGCGGCGGCGGCCTGGTCAGTGACTGTGACTTTCTCTTCCCGGACCTCGATGGTAAGCGGCACGTCCAGCTTTTGAATTTGTCCGGCCAGGACTTCGAAATTTGAAGCCTCGAACGCCGCAAATCCCTGCGCAATTACCTTCACGCCATATTTTCCGGGGAAGAGGCTCTTGAACTCGTAGATTCCATCACGGTTGGTAATGGCGGTAAGCGCGTTACCCGTGGCCGTGGTGATGATCACCGCGGCATTGGCAATCACGCTTCCGGAAGGGTCGGTAACTTGACCACGGAGCGTGCCACTGGTGGTTTGCGCGAGCATCCCGGGTGACGCGAGCAGCAGCGCGAGGGCAGCCGCGAGGAGAATGAGCGCGATGCGGGCAATCCTTTGAACACCACCGAATGTCATCAAGTCTCCTGAAAATACCTAAGTGATTTGCAGCGCCCCGCAAATCATGGCGTTCCCGCGTCTCCTCCGGGTGAGCTGAGGCTCCATGGGGAGAGGATGGATTGACTGCCTTTGGGCGAAGCTTCGAGAATGGGTTCGACGCCCGCGAGGAGCGTAATTGCGGTGACTCCGCCGTCCTCCGTTCCGGGTGTGGCAACAATCATCACGGCATCGCCCTTGTTCAAGTCGCTTAGGCTCGCGGCCGGCATGCGGCTGAGGGCCTGCTGAAAATCCGACGGCGCCTGTGCAGACTGTCCAGAATCGGGACGTCTACCCGAGTGCGCTGCGCCAGTACCGTTTGTTGCGGACGGCTCCGCGGTGCCCTTAGGCGTTGGTCCCGCCGCGGCAAGCGGCGCGTCTGCCGAAGTTCCCTTGAACCGCGCGGCAATGCGCTGCGCCATGGGAGGCGGCAGTTTGCGGAGCTGGGATTCTCCGGTGACCTTGATGACCACCGGTTTGTTCATAGCGAGGTCCATCACCGTAATGGTTCCGGCCGAGGAATCGACAGAGGCGATGGTGCCAGCAATGTTGCGGAAGGAGCCAGACACGACCTCGTCCGCCGCGAGTTCAGTGCCATCTGTGTTGCGGCTCCCCCGCGCGCGGAGTTGGTCCCCCGCTTTGATTTCACCGATTGGCGCCGACTTTGCGTCATCGAATTTGATGGAATTGGGAGCGTAGCGGCGCAGCTGAGTATTTTGCGAAACATGGACGGCGACGCTTTTGCTCGCGCCCAGGGCGGTGGTCGTAATCGTGATGGTGCCGCCCACCGGGACGCCCAGCAGCAGGCTCGCCAGACCGTTACCGCCATTTAGAGTGGTGGCGGCCGGATCGGGACCTTGCGTATACGTGCGGTCGAAGTTGAACTG
>CATPAM010000180.1 GCA_955651735.1 Candidatus Acidiferrales bacterium
CCATCGACTTCAAAGAGCAGGAGAAGAAGCGCCTGATCGACATCATGCGGCACACCGTCGAGCGGCTGAATTCCATCGAGCGCGAAGCAGTAAGGCTGGAGCGCAGACGCAATGCCGCGCGCGGCGATGCCGCCAGGGAGGCGCGCAAGCAACTACGCTCTTGCCGCGTGCAGCTCAGAGAAATCGATGATTCCAGCGAGGTCAGCGCGGCCAGCCTAAAGCGCACCCTCGCTCTGATCCGGCGTGGTGAGGCGGAAGCCGATCAGGCAAAGAAAGAATTGACCGAAGCAAACCTTCGCCTGGTCGTATCCATTGCCAAGAAGTACGCCAACCGCGGACTGCAGTTCCTGGACTTGATCCAAGAGGGCAATATCGGCCTCATGAAGGGTACCGACAAGTTCGAGTGGCGCCGCGGCTACAAGTTTTCGACCTACGCCACATGGTGGATTCGCCAGGCTATCACTCGGGCCATTGCCGATCAGGCACGCACGATCCGCGTCCCCGTGCACATGATCGAGTCAATCAACAAACAAGTTCGCACCAGCCAGCAGCTCCTCCAGGAGCTTGGCCGCGAGCCGACCTCCGAGGAAATCGCCAAGCGCATGGACATCCCTGTGGAGGCCGTGCGCAGGACCAAGAAAATTGCGCAGCAGCCCCTTTCTTTCGAGACCCCCATCGGAGAGGAAGATGAGGCGCATCTCGGGGACTTCATCGAAGACAAGAACATTGAGTCTCCTTCAGACGCGGCCATCAACCTCAATCTCAGGGAAAAGATGGCGTCCATGTTGAAGACGCTTAACCCACGCGAGGAAAAAATCATCAGGATGCGCTTTGGCTTGGATGACGGAAACGATCACACGCTCGAGGAAGTGGGCCAAACGTTCGCGGTTACACGCGAACGTATCCGGCAGATCGAAGCCAAGGCATTGCGAAAATTGCGGCATTCGTCACGCTCGGGCCGATTTCGGATCTTTCTCGAGAGTTCGTTCTAGGAATATGCAAAATCAAGGAGACGGGAATGAAGAATCTTTTTGTAGGCAACATGAGTTTTCAAACCACGGAAGCTGAATTGAGCGCGCTGTTCAAGCCGTTCGGACAGGTGACGCGCGTCCACCTGGTCATGGACAGAGAGACTGGCCGGGCTCGCGGCTTTGCCTTTGTGGAAATGCCCAATGACGACGAAGCCGCCAAGGCCATCGCGGCGCTGGACGGAAAAGAGCTGGGCGGTCGTAACTTGAAAGTGAACGAAGCGCGCCCCAAAGCTGCGGGCGGCGGACCTCGCCCCGGTGGTGGCGGCGGAGGCGGACGCGGACGGGAAAGATTCTCCAACGAAGATTATCGCGAAGCCACACGCCAGCCTCGCGAGCCGCGCTGGTAGCTGCAAAGCCCAGCCTTTCGCGTCATAGGCAGCTTCCCTTGCGACTCAAGGAGAATTCGATGACGACTACATTTCAAAAGCGCCAGAAGGAAATGAAGCGGTTGGACAAGCAGCGTGAGAAAGCGGAACGCCGCGCCCAAAGAAAGCTCGAAAAGCGTGCCGAAAAGGACGCCCCAAGCGGGGATACCGGCGTGGAGCACATCAAGCCAGGCCCGCAGGACTTAGATCCGCAAGGCGGGGATGCGTAGGACGAGGTCTATCTTCGTTCGCTACCTGCAAATCGCCCTTAGCACGCTCAGTCGTCCGCATCTCTGCGCCGTTCGCATCACTCCGCCAGGTCTTGTCAAATTCCAATGAATCCGAAGAAAGCGTGGTAGGAGCGTAGAGAATCGAACCCACGACCTAAGACTCTTTCGCCCGGCCGCTGGATTTGCCTCATCGAACCACAAGAGGCTAAGGTAGAACAAAGAAACAAACTTTCCGGAGGAAAATCAGCGTTGGATACCACGTCAGAGGCTTGCTCACTTTGTTCTTGTGGATGAAGAGATGGCCAGTCAAGATTTAGCTACCTTGAGCAATGGTCTCTTCTCTCGCCGTTCGTTCCTGCTTTCCCTGGTTTTCCTAGTGGCATCCGCAATCTACCTGGGTTGCGTGCTATCTCCGCCATCGCTTATGGACGACGTTGATGCCGTGCAGGCACAAATCGCCAAAACAATGCTGACCAGCGGTGATTGGGTGACGGCGCGGCTGGACGGAGTGCTGTACCTGGAGAAAGCTCCGTTAATTTATTGGCTGATGGCAATTTCCTATAAGATTTTTGACGTATCCGATTGGGTCGCTCGGCTTCCAGTGGCGCTCGCCTCGATCGCTCTGGCACTCCTATCAGCCTCTTTCGGCATGTGGGCCTTCGGGGAACGGGCCGGTTTTTATGCGGGATTGATTATGTCCACATGCGTTGGATTATTTCTCTTCACGCGCATTCAGATCCCTGACGTGATGCTCACATTCACGATTGCCCTTGCCCTGTGGGCGTTCTTGCGAGCTCTGGATGAAGGGGAAAAGCGGCCCCGACTCTGGGCGGCCATCCTTGCAGCAAGCCTGGGCACTGGGCTGTTGCTCAAGAGTTTGGTTGGCATGGTATTTCCGGTCGCGGCTGGTCTGATTTACCTTTTCTTTTCCAAACAACTAATTTCCCGCAGAACCTGGCAGCGCCTGCGGCCCGTGAGTGGTTTTCTGATCGTGCTGCTGATCGCCGCCCCTTGGCATGTGCTGGCAACACTCCGGAATCCTCCCTATTTCGCGTGGACCCTGCAGAGCGGCCCTGGCCTGTACCACGGATTCCTATGGTTCTATTTTGTTAACGAACAATTTTTGAGGTTTCTAAACCTAAGATACCCGCGCGATTACAACACCGTTCCGCGACTGTACTTCTGGCTGTTCCACCTGTTGTGGCTCTTTCCCTGGTCAGTGTACTTGCCGGCAATCACAAAACTCTCTTTTAAACCCGTGGATCGTGCTGGACAAACCAGGCTTCTGGCGCTCTGCTGGGCGGGATTCATTCTCATCTTCTTCACGTTTTCCACGACTCAGGAATACTATTCGATGCCGTGTTATCCGGCTCTGGCTCTTCTGCTTGGCTCGGCAATGGCAGCGGAAGGCAAGTGGATCGATCGCGGAACGCGCGTCTTGGGAGCAACCGCCGCGCTCGCTGCTTTATCCGCCATCGCCATCGCCTTTGCTGTGCACAATCTGCCCACTCCCGGAGACATTTCGGCTGCGCTGTCTCATCATCCTTCGGCTTATACGCTATCCCTTGGACACATGCTGGATCTTACTTTTGATTCTTTCGCCTACCTGAGGTTGCCGTTATGCCTGGCAGGCGCCGCTTTCGTCCTGGGAGCCGTGGGTAACCTGCGGTGGTCCAGCATGCGTGCCTTTCTATCCTCGTCGCTCATGATGGTTCTGTTTTTTCATGCTGCCCGGCTGGCGCTCGTCGTCTTCGATCCTTACCTTTCTTCTCGTCCCCTTGCCGAGGCGCTTCGCTCGGCACCCCCTGGGAAACTCATCGTTGATCGCCATTACTATTACTTCTCTTCTGTGATTTTTTACACTGGTCAGGATCCCTTGCTGTTGAACGGCAAGTTCAACAATCTGGAATATGGAGCGGCGGCGCCAGGTGCCCCGGCGGTCTTTCTGACCGATTCAGAATTCAAAGACTTGTGGACAAGCGAGAACAGATATTACTTGGTTGCGGCTGAGCAGGGGGCCGACCGCATCGAGACCCTGGTTGGCAAGGAGCACTGTCAGACCGTTGCTACCAGCGGAGGGAAACTGTTGTTAACCAACGTACCCTCACGGAGTTCTTCTAGCCGTCTGCCGAGGGCGCAACGCCAATCCGCTGCACCGTTATTCCCTTTCTCTTCGATTGGAAATGATGTCTACGACTGAAGCCGAATTCAAACATCCTGGTGACAGCCCAGGGTCTGTGAAGCTCTACTCTGTGCTCGTCTATGCGAAGGTCTTGTAGGGCTTATTGGGTCTGCTCGTGTACCTAATAGGGGTGCATCGAGGCGTCTATGCTCATGAACTTCCCGGCTCCGGAACTAAATTTACTTTCGCAGGGAATTGCTTAGGGGGCGCAAAGTACCTCGCGCTAGGGGGGCAGGATGGAGGCACGCCGTAGAAGGGGGGAAGCGATGAATATCATGGTTCTTGGCGGGGACGGGTATTGTGGCTGGGCGACCGCGCTATATCTGTCAGCCAAAGGGCACTCCGTGGCGATTGTGGATAACTTTGTGCGCCGTCAATGGGATCACGAGCTGGGCGCACAGACTCTTACGCCGATCCTTCCTCTGAGTGATCGTCTGAAGACCTGGACTCGCCTGACGGGCAAGGCCATTGATCTTTTTGTGGGCGATGTGATGGATTACGACTTTTTGCTCTCCACGGTCAAGCAGTTTGGGCCGGAGACGATCATCCATTTTGCCGAGCAGCGCTCAGCTCCCTACTCGATGATCGACCGCAAGCACGCTGTATTCACGCAAACGAACAATGTTATCGGCACCCTCAATGTCTTGTTCGCAATCCGCGAGTTGCAGCCGGATTGCCACCTGATCAAGCTCGGTACCATGGGGGAATACGGAACTCCAAATATTGATATCGAGGAAGGCTACATCCATATCGAGCACAACGGGCGGCGCGATCTCTTGCCCTTCCCTAAACAGCCTGGCTCCTTTTATCACCTTTCCAAAGTGCACGACAGTCACAACATGATGTTTGCCTGTAAGATTTGGGGACTTCGCGCCACGGATCTGAATCAAGGCGTGGTCTACGGCACGATGACGGACGAAGTAGGGTTGGACGAAGGCTTGATCAATCGTCTGGATTATGACGAAGTCTTCGGCACGGTGCTGAATCGCTTTTGCGTGCAGGCGGCCATCGGCCAGCCCTTAACCGTCTATGGGAAAGGAGGCCAGACCCGGGGATTTCTGGATATTCGGGACACCGTTCGGTGTATTGAACTAGCCTGCCTTAATCCTGCGTCCAACGGCGAATGTCGGGTGTACAACCAATTCACGGAACAATTCTCCGTTCTGGATATCGCACGGAAAGTGCGGGAAGCAGGAAAGGATCTTGGGATGAAAGTAGAAATTGACCACATCCCGGATCCACGCGTCGAAGCTGAACAGCACTATTACAACGCGAAGCATTCCAAGCTTCTTGATCTGGGTTTGCAACCCCACTATCTCTCGGAGTCCCTTCTTGATTCACTCATGAATATCGCCCTGAAGTATCGCGACCGCGTGGATCCTACGATCATGCTGCCACAAGTGAATTGGCGTGAACCGTGCAACGACCGCCGGCTGCAACCAAATATGGCTGCGGGAGTTTCGGTTAGCGCGGCCCACAAGTGAATTGCGCACGGTGCGCGGTAACGAGAAGAAGAACTGAAAGCCACGTTGCTTGTGGCGATGACGCCTACAAATCGCTCTTGGTAGTGGAATTCGGAACCAGAGCATCCGTGGTCGCAACAAATTGGCCGTTTCGGAGGTGGTAGTCAACGTTACGCCAACGAATCGACGATCGCGTGAAGCTCGCTAGCCATATCACAAACGCCATAGCGTCCCAAAGTGGAATCAATGGCATTTTTGTCCAAAGTCCTGCCTGGCTCAGTCCGTGAATTCCGATGAGCCACGTCATGGCTATGCGACAGGCGAGGTACGAACCGCAATAAGCCGCAACCACGAGTAATGTGGGATGGACCAAGACGGCGAGCATTGTCCATGGCAATCCCCAGGTGAAAAGCAAGCCAAAGTGACCCCATGGCCGCATGGCTCTCATCACCGTCATCCAGCGCGCACGCTTGGCCAGAAGCTCGCCCACTCCCTGGA
>CATPAM010000181.1 GCA_955651735.1 Candidatus Acidiferrales bacterium
CCTTGGCACCAGACACCGCGCCGCCTTGCGGATCGGTCACCGTTCCTAGAATGCTTCTATAAACGGCCTGCGCCAACGTGGTTGACGTCTTAAAGCCGCAAACAAGACAAAGAACTGCCAGCCCCACCCAAATCGATCGCCTCACCATTACACCCTCCTTCGAGAAACGCAGCTAGCGGAAAACCTTAAGGGTTACCAGCGATTAGTTGTTAACGAATGAAGCCGGTTTTCCAGCGAGCATTCGTAGCAGCTGTATTTAGAAGACAAGAAGTTTGGGTGTCTTGAAAAGAAAGAAGAGCGCCAATGAAATCTAGTTCTAAAGGCACCCCAAAGCACCCAACCTACCCTCGACGTGAAATGCACCCCAAGCAAGAAATCCCAATTTGGCTGGCGCTCCGCAATCCGCGGATGCGGATACGGTCCAGCGGTACACCCCTACTACGCACCAAAAAAATGATGCTTACTATTAGTTTCTTGGGACCCTAAAAGAAGTCTCAGGCCGTCTGATACCGTTACGGTAAGTAAAGCCAGCGCTTGCATAGAGATGGGTACGTTGTTACACTCCTGTTAAACCAATGTAACTGGGGGTTACTCGTTGTCCGAACGCGAACAATGCCTCGCGCAGATCGAGAAATTGGTCGGCAGCCAGATTTTGCATGGCTCTGAGTCCCTGTGCAAACTCCTCCGCTACCTGGCGAAGCACGCGCTGGATCACCCTGGAACTCCAATCAAGGAATATCAGATTGCGACAGAGGTTTTCGGCCGGTCGGACGATTTTGATCCTCAGCTTGATTCCATGGTGCGCGTACAGGCAGGTAGGTTGCGCGGAAAACTCGCCGAGTATTACAGCGCAAATGGCGCCGACGACAGCATCGTCGTAGAACTCCCGAAGGGCACGTACGTCCTCGCTTTCCATCACCGCGCGCACGGGGCCAGGCCACACGTCAGCCCACCGACCGAAACTGAATGGCAGCAGAGTCGCGGCCATCGGAACTGGGTTGCGGCAACGATTGCGATGAGCGTGCTGCTGGCGCTAGCCGCGGCCACCATCCTCGGGCTGCTTTGGAGCCGAAGCTCAGCGCAAGCAGGGCTCTCTCGGGAGGGTGAGCTCGCACCGGCGGCGTTTCGAGTGTTCTGGAACGGTTTTGCCTCCGGGCAAGAAGAGCCGTGGGTAATTTTCAGCAACGCGGCGTTTGTCGGCCGCCCCGAAACGGGCATGCGGTATTACGACACCGCGAAAGACAAGGGCAGCTTTATTTTGGACCACTACACCGGTGTGGGCGAGGTTTTGGCTGTCCACGAACTGGATCGCGTTTTCGGACTGCTGCACCGGCAGATTCGCATAAAGCGCGGCAGCCTGTTTTCGCTCGACGACGCGAAAAACAATAATCTGATTTTCATTGGCTCGCCTTTCGAGAACCTTACGCTGCTCGAAATTCCAGGAACCCAGGAGTTTGTTTTCCGGCGCATGGCTTCCGGATCGCGCAAAGGCGAAGAGGCCATCATAAACGTCCACCCTCAGCCAGGAGAGTCTAAGGAATACTTCCCCAGCCCGCGCAACGCACCTCTGACGGAAGATTACTCCGTGGTCGGCCTAGTCAGGGGACTGAACCCCGGCCAGGGAGTCCTGATCCTGGCCGGCACCACGACTATCGGAACACAGGCGGCCGTGGAATATGTTTGCCGCCAGAGTTCCGTCGAGGAACTCTTGCTGCGCTTGCCCGTCTCGCAAACGGGCCAACTGAAACCCTTCGAGGCCGTGATCCGCGTAAAAGTGACGCGTGGTGTACCTGTCGAGACGGAATTGGTGGCACTGCGCAGCGGGACGTCGTAATCGCGCCAAGGGAAGACCCTAAGTTGGCGGGGTGAGCCGCGGATCGAGCTCGCGGGCCTTCTGAAATTCGCGCGCGGATTCTTTCTTCTCGCCCTTTCGCTGCAACGCCAAGCCTAACTGGAAATGCGCGAGAGCATAGCCGGGAAGCGCGCGAATTGCTGCCTGAAACTGCGAGATTGCGCCTTCCAAATCTCCAGCGTTGAGCAGCCGCTTGCCTGAATTAGTCGCGAACAGCGCAGCTTGCTGATTCGTTCTCTCCTTGCCGATTTCAGTGCCCGTTTTGGATTCGCCAGCCGCCCCCTCGTTGTCGCCGAGTTGGCGAAGCACGGCGGCCAAGGTGGTGTGGGCGCCGGCAAAATCGGGCTGCAAGCGGATGGCCTGCCGCAAAGCATCCGCCGCTTCGGGCAATTGGCCCTGCTGCTTCAGAACGGTTCCGAGCGTGTAAAAGGCCTCGGCGTAGTCCGGCTTTGCGTCAATCGCTGCCTGCAGCTCTCCGGCTGCTGCCGCGAACTCACCCTCCTGCCACAGCGTCACACCCAGCGTGTAGTGAACGTCGGCTTGCTGTGGATCGAGCTGTTCCGCCGTGCGGAACTCCGCGACCGCTTCGGCCAGTTTGTCTTTCAGCTTTAGTGCAAGGCCCAGATCGTAATGGAGTGTGGGGTCCCGGGGCATTTTCTCCAGCGCCGATTGAAACTGCGCAATCGCCGAGTCGAAGTCCGTTTTCTGAAGGTACGCCACACCCAGATTGGTTTGAAAGCCGGCATCTTGTGGGTGCAAGCGAAGGGCGATCTGAAATTCACGAATGGCAGTGTCTGCGTCTCCGAGCTGCAAACGCGCGAGGCCGAGATTGTTGTGGGCTTCGGCGTTCTCCGGCTGCAGTTGCACGACGCGTTGAAAGGAAACGATGGCGTCGTCCACGTTGCCCAAACGCTGCAATACAATGCCGAGGGCGTTTTGCGCATCGGGGAAATCGGGCTGCACCTGGACAGCGGCCTGAAATTCATGGATCGCCCCATCGACATCGCCTGTATCGCGAAGCGCTTGCCCGAGGTAGTAATGCGCCTGCGCCCCTCCCGCATCGGAGTTGACCGCAATTCTCAGCTCCGCTATTGCTTGTTCAAATGACTTTTCCTGGAAGCGCAGCACGCCCAGGTGCAAGTGCGCACTACTCAGGTCGGGCTGCAATTCAAGAGCCCGGGCGAATTCGCCGACGGCTTCGCTGCTCAAGCCTTGCTGCGTCAGGAGCGATCCCAAATCGTCGTGCAGCTCCGCGCGGTTCGGCTCGAGCGCAATGGCGCGACGCATTTCTTCTGTCGCGAAAGCCAGTTCACCGGACGCGTCGAGCGCCCGCGCCAGGGTGCGGTGGGCCTCGGAATCGGAGCGGGCCAGCCGGACGGCCTCTTTTGATTCGCGAAGCGCAGCGTCGCGGTCTCCGCTCCGCAGCAGAGCATTGGCTAGATTGACGCGCGCTTGCGGAAATTC
>CATPAM010000182.1 GCA_955651735.1 Candidatus Acidiferrales bacterium
CCTTCCAGCGCAGCCGATGGGCGGCGACGCGAGGTCGACGTCGTCATCCCGGTGCACAACCAGGAGCACGAGCTTGCCCGGCGCGTCCGCCGCATGCATGCGTTCCTGCAAGACGATTTCCCGTTCACCAGCCGGCTCACGATCGCGGACGGCGCGAGGCCACCCGTCGACAAAGCCTGCGGCGAAGGCCTCATGCCCCACACTTTTTCCGCCTTGCGGGATCTCGGCATCAGCCTAAGCGCTTCCGATGGCTTTCCTTTCCATGGACTCCGCTTCTGGGAACGCAACACGAGTGCGGAAGCGGACTTTCCCGAGGAACACGGACTAGGTGTCCGGAGAGTGGTGCTTCACCAAGTGCTTCTGGAGAGAGCGCAGAGCATAGGCGTACGCCTTCTTTGGCAGACGCCGGTCATTGGGATTTGCAACGACGAGGTCCTCCTCGCCGGCGGAACGATTTGCGCGCGCTGGATTGTCGGCGCGGACGGAGTCAGTTCCCGGGTGCGGCAGTGGTGTGGGCTGAACCATCAAACGCACGGCGCACACCGGTACGCAAGTCGGGGTCATTATCGCGTTGAGCCATGGTCCCGCCATGTGGAAGTTTACTGGGGAGAATGCGCGCAGGCCTATGTGACTCCCGTCGGAGTACAGGCCGTTTGTGTTGCCGTGGTATCGCGCTGCCCAGGAGTGCGCTTGTCCTCGCTACAAGAGAAGTTTCCCGAATTGGCCAGGCGCCTCGATCATGCTACGTGCATCGGAGCGGAACGCGGGGCCGTCACGGTGACACGTCAACTGAAAAGCGTCCATCGCGGAGCTGTCGCGTTAGTCGGTGACGCGTCCGGAAGCGTTGACGCCATTGCGGGCGATGGGCTCAACCTGGGTTTCCGGCAGGCGCTGGCGCTCGCAACCGCTATGCAGGCGGGAGATCTCGGCGCGTATCAGCAAGCGCACCGGCGCCTCGCGCGACGACCGAGCTGCATGGCTCGCCTAATGCTTCTGCTCGATAGCCGCGCCGCGCTGCGACGTCGGACTATCGCGGCGCTGGCCGCGCATCCGGAGGTTTTTTCACGATTGTTGAGAGTGCATATCGGCGCGGCTTCTTCAATGGAGGTGGCCAGCGCAGGCACGCTGCTGGGTTGGCGCTTGATGACCGCCTAGTCTTCCGGCTCTTGCGTCACGATGTGAACGTCGACCGCCGGTGAGTCACGCAAGAAGCGGTGCACTGCGGACAAATAAAGATACTTTCGCCAGTCATGAACCGGCGCCCGCCCGAAAATCACGTGGGTGATGTGTTTTGTACGGACGAATGCCGCGACGGAGTCCGCCACGCTCCGCCCTTTCAGGCGAATTACCTGCGCTCCCAGGCTCTCGGCGAAGCGCAGGTTAGCCGCAAGTGCACTCTGATTTGATTCCTTGGGGCCGAATTCGCGGTCCACGTGAACGACGTATAGCTCCGCATCCATCCGGCGAGCCATTCTCGCGCCGCGGGCAATCAGGTATTGCCCGGCGGGATTCGAGGATATGCAAACTGCCATGCGCTCGCGGACGCCCCAGTTCTTGCGGATGTCCTGCGCCTCCATGTAGGACTCGAGGCTGCGGTCGACTTGCTCGGCAACCTGGCGCAGGGCCAGTTCGCGAAGGGCGATGAGATTCCCACGACGAAAGAAATTACTCAGCGAGCGTTCCACCTTGTCGCTGCTGTAGACGTCGCCGCGCTTCATGCGGTTCTGAAGCGCCTCGGGGGTGAGGTCCACCATAACCGTTTCGGAAGCGGTGAGCGGCACCCAATCCGGCACCGTTTCTCGCACGACGATGCCTGTGATGGATCGCACCACTGGAGCAATGCTCTCAATGTGCTGAATATTCAGCGTGGAAACGACGTCGATCTTTGCCGCCAACAGCTCCTGCACGTCTTCGTAGCGCTTGCGGTGTTTGCTGCCGGGGATGTTGGTGTGCGCCAGTTCGTCCACCAACACCACTTCCGGGTGCCGTGCCAGGATGGCGTCAACATCCATCTCCTCGAACACCGTGCCCTTGTATTCCATTTTCTTGCGCGGCACGTGGTCCATTTGCGCGACTAGTTCTTCGATGGCTTTGCGTCCGTGCGTCTCCACCACTCCCACAACCACGTCTTCGCCGCGGCCGCGCCGGCGCAGCGCCTCACTCAACATGCTGAAGGTTTTGCCCACGCCTGGCGCGTAGCCAAGGAAAAGCTTGAAGATGCCCCGCGTTTTTTGCGGCGGCGAAGCGACTTCCAGCCACTCTTCGGGTTTTTTGGGCAAGGCCTATGTTCTCCGCGACGAATTTTCAGCATGCGCTAGAATATAGTGATGCAAAGATTCCTAGCCGGCCGGATCATCGGGATAGCCGTGTCCCTGGCCGTGGTCGCCGGCATTTCCTTCTTCTATCGCCACATTCTGCACGTGAACCAAACGACTGTGGCGCTTTCGTTTCTGCTGGCAATTCTAGCAGTTTCGGCAGTGTGGGGAATGGCGGTTTCCGTGGCCATGTCGCTCGTGGCGGTGGTCGCTTTCAACTATTTCTTTTTGCCGCCGGTCGGGACGCTGACCATCACGGATCCGCAAAACTGGGTCGCGCTGTTCGCCTTCCTAGTCACTTCCATTGTGGGCAGCCAGCTTTCCTCGCGGATCCGGACAGAAGCCGACGAAGCGCACCAGCGCAGGCGCGAGGTTGAGCGCCTCTACCAGTTCAGCCGCAAACTCCTCGGCGAAGGCAATGTCATTCAATTGATGAACGCCATACCGGATTACATCGTCGAGAGTTTTGAAGCCGGCGCGGCCGCGCTGTTTCTTCCGCAAAAGGACAAATTCTACCGCTCCGGGTTCGGTGCGGCTCATCTGGATGAAGACAAAATGAAGCAGGCGCTCTTGCTCGATGAGATCTCTGCCGATACTCAGCAAGGCCAGTATTTTATTCCCATTCGTCTGGGTGTCCGCCCTATCGGCAGCCTTGGGATTTCAGGATCGCAGCTTTCGCGCCAATCATTGGACGCCATCAGCACGCTGGTGGCGATTGCCATTGAGCGGGCACGCGCCGTCGAGCAACTCGGGCAGACCGAAGCGGAACGGCAAGGTGAGCGGCTCAAGTCCGCGCTGCTGGATTCGATCACCCACGACTTTCGCACGCCCCTGACTTCTATGAAAGCTGCGGTCAGCAGCTTGCTCTCTTCACTGCCCTCCGACGCAAAGCAGACGCACGAGCTTCTCTCCATCATCAACGAGGAGTGCGACCGCTTGAACCGCTTGGTCGAAGAAGCTGGCGAGATGGCTAAGCTCGAGGCAGGCGAAATCGCTCTGGACCTCGCGCCTGTCCCCGTGGAGGAAATCATCCAGACGGCTCTGGGACACTGCAGTGCGTCCCTCAGCGGGCGCCCGGTAGACCTGCGCGTCTCCACGGACCTGCCGCCGGTGCGCGCCGACCGCGAACGTGCCAAAGAAGCATTGGTGCAATTGATTGACAATGCCAACCTCTATTCCGCAAAGGATCAGCCGATCACCATCACTGCCGAGCTGACCGGAGACACGATTACCATGAGCGTCGCCGACCGCGGTCCGGGAATCGATGAGTTCGAGCAAACCATGATCTTCGACAAGTTTTATCGCGGCAAGGATCAACGCTACCTGGTGCGCGGAACAGGCATGGGTTTGCCAATTGCCAAGGCGCTGATTGTGGCTCAGCAGGGGACCATCAGCGTCACCAGTCAGTTGGGCCATGGTTCGGTGTTCGCGTTTACGCTTCCGGTCGACCGCGGGCGAAAGGAGGGCCGTTGAGCGCCGCGAATATCCTGGTGGTGGATGACGAGCCGCAGATTCGCCGCGTGATGCGCGCTACTCTCAGTGCGCAGGGTTACGTGATCACCGAGGCCAAGACCGGCGAAGAAGCCCTCGAGTCCCTTCGCAAACAGCGGCCGGATTTGGTCCTGCTGGACGTTAACATGCCGGGAATGGGTGGAATCGAAACTTGCCGCGAAATTCGCCGCATTTCAGACGCTCCCGTCATCATGCTCACCGTGCGCAATGCCGAGCGAGACAAGGTTTCTGCTCTGGATGCCGGCGCCGACGATTACGTGGTGAAGCCCTTCAGCATTGAGGAGTTGCTCGCGCGCATCCGCGCTGCACTGCGCAGGTACGCTCCCGGAGATGCGATGCCGCCCTTTGTGTCGAAGGACCTGAGCATCGACTTTGAAGCGCGGGAAATCACCGTGAGCGGCGAGATAGTGCACCTGACGCCCAAGGAATATGACGTCTTGAAATATCTGGTTGCCAATCAAGGCAAGCCGCTCGCTCACCGCAGGCTGCTTCAGGCCGTTTGGGGACCGGATTATGGCGACGAGACCGAAAATCTGCGCGTCGTGATCAATCAACTGCGAAAAAAGATTGAAATGAATCCGTCGCGCCCAAAATACATCCTGACCGAGCCTTGGGTGGGATACCGCTTTCAGCCGCCTCGCACCGGCAGCACCAAAGAAAGCTCAAGAAAATCCTGAGTTTTATGGCTGCTTCTGATGGGTGGCGTCCAAATCCAGGTTCAGCTCCAGCACCCGCACGCGTGGTTCGCCCAGAAAGCCCAACTGCCGTTTCAGCGTGTGTTTGTTCACCAGCGCTTGTACTTCTTCTTCGCTCATGCTGCGTGCCCGCGCCACCCGCCCCACCTGAAATTGTGCGGCCGCGATCGATATTTCCGGGTCAAGCCCAGAGCCTGACGCAGTCACCAAATCCACGGGAATTGCCGCGCCGGGATTCTCTGCGTGTAGCTTCTCCACGTCGGCCTTCACCCGGTCGAGCAGTTGGTGGTTCGTTGGCGCCAAGTTCGTAGCGCCCGATTGCGAAGCGTCGTAACCGGCGCCGGCGCCGGATGGTCTCGAATGGAAATATTGCGGCAATATAAAGCCTTGCCCCAGCAGCGCCGATCCTACGAGTTGACCTTGGACTCGTATAAGGCTGCCATTTGCTTGCGCAGGGAAGAGCAGTTGCGCAAGACCGGTCACCGAGAGGGGGTAGACCAGGCCAAAAACCACCGTGGTCACCATCGTCATCAGTAGAGCGATTTGCAGGTTTTCTTTCATCCCTCAGCCTCACGCAAGATGCAGATACAGAATGGCAATGTCGATCAGCTTGATGCCGACAAACGGCACGACAATGCCGCCGAGTCCGTAGACAAGCAAATTGCGCCGCAACAACGCCGCGGCGCCCAGCGGGCGGTAGCGTACTCCGCGGAGCGCCAGCGGAATCAGCGCTATGATGATCAGCGCGTTGAAAATGACGGCGGACAAGATTGCGGAATGCGGCGTGCCCAGCCGCATGATGTTGATGGCGTTCAGTTCCGGAAATACGCGGGCAAACATGGCGGGAATGATGGCGAAATACTTGGCAACGTCGTTGGCAACCGAAAAAGTGGTGAGCGCCCCGCGCGTGATCAGCAACTGTTTGCCGATCTCCACGATCTCGATCAGCTTGGTCGGATTGGAGTCCAGGTCCACCATGTTTCCGGCTTCCTTGGCAGCTTGCGTTCCCGTGTTCATCGCGACACCGACGTCCGCTTGTGCTAGCGCCGGGGCGTCGTTGGTGCCGTCGCCGGTCATGGCGACGAGCCTTCCCTTGGCCTGTTCGCGGCGAATGAGCGCCATTTTGTCTTCTGGGCGCGCCTCTGCTAGGAAATCATCCACACCGGCCTGGCGCGCGATGGCCGCGGCGGTCAGCGGATTGTCTCCTGTGATCATCATGGTGCGAATGCCCATGGCGCGCAGATGATCGAAGCGTTCGCGCATGCCTCCCTTGACAACGTCAGTCAGCGCGATAACACCCAGAGCGCGGCCGTTTTCGGCTACAAGTAGAGGTGTGCCTCCGGCATTGGAAATCTCCGTGACGCACTGTTGAATCTCAAGCGGGACCGCGTTGTCACGCTCGGCGACGTATTTTGCGATCGCTTCCGGGGCTCCTTTGCGAATTTGCCGGCCGTCGAGGTCCACCCCGGACATGCGCGTCTGCGCGGAGAAGGGAATGAACAGCGGATTTAGATGACCGACTTCGCGGCCGCGGAGCCCGTATCTTTCCTTGGCCAATACGACAATCGAACGACCTTCCGGCGTTTCATCGGCCAGCGAGGCAAGTTGCGCCGCGTTGGCCAGATCGGCTTCCATTACGTTCGGGCACGGATGGAACATCGTCGCCTGTCGATTCCCCAGCGTGATCGTCCCTGTCTTGTCCAACAAGAGCACGTCCACGTCGCCGGATGCTTCTACCGCGCGTCCGGACATCGCAATGACGTTCCGCCGAATCATGCGGTCCATGCCGGCGATGCCGATTGCGGATAGCAGGCCGCCGATGGTAGTGGGAATCAGGCATACCAGCAGCGATACAAGCACGAATATGCTCTGCGGCGCTCCCGAATAGATAGCGAAAGGCTGCAACGTGACAACGGCCAGCAAAAAGATAATCGTCAGGCCAGCGAGCAAGATGTTCAGGGCGATTTCGTTGGGTGTTTTCTGCCGCGATGCGCCCTCTACGAGATGAATCATGCGGTCCAGGAACGTCTCGCCCGGGTTGGACGTGATGCGGATCTTGATCTCGTCAGAAAGGACGCGGGTCCCGCCGGTTACCGCCGAACGATCGCCGCCGGACTCACGAATGACTGGTGCCGACTCTCCGGTAATCGCCGACTCGTCGACCGAGGCGACGCCTTCTATGACTTCGCCGTCTCCCGGAATAAACTCACCAGCCGCCACTACGACAACGTCTCCTGAGCGCAGCTTCGAGCTGGGCACCTCATCCATCGATCCATCCGTGCGCAGCCGGTGCGCCACGGTTTCCGCTCGCGCCTTGCGCAGCGTCTCCGCCTGCGCCTTCCCGCGCCCCTCCGCCATGGCCTCCGCGAAATTCGCGAACAGCACGGTGAACCACAGCCACAAGGTAATCTGCAGGCCAAAACCAAAGTGCGCCATGTGGCGCATCGTGTCGTGAACCAGCTCGATGGTCGTAAGAACCGCGCCAACCTCCACTACGAACATCACGGGATTCTTCACCATCATTCGCGGGTTCAGTTTCCCGAAGGAGTCGGCTATGGCACGTAGCATCAGCTTTCTGTCCGCCAGCGGTTTCGCTTTGACGTGAGATGTCTGTTCCATGACTCTAGAAAACCTTCCCCGCGAACATTAGCAAGTGCTCCAGAATCGGCCCCAGGGTCAGGGCAGGGAAGAACGTCAGGGCGCCAACGATCGCGATCGTTGACACGAGGAGCGTTGTGAACAGTGGCCCGGTCACCGGAAATGTCCCGGCGGATGCCGGCGCCGTTTTCTTCCTGGCAAGGCTTCCGGCTATGGCCAGAATCGGAATCACTGCGAAAAATCGTCCCAAGAGTGTGGCCACGCCGGTGGTTGCGTTGTACCAGAGCGTATTCGGGCTCAGGCCTCCGAACGCGGAGCCGTTGTTGCCTGTCGCGGAGGTGTATGCATAGAGAATTTGCGAGAGTCCGTGGGGGCCAGGGTTTGAAATGCCTGCG
>CATPAM010000183.1 GCA_955651735.1 Candidatus Acidiferrales bacterium
AGATCAGCTTCAAAGCCAACGGACAGATAGATTTCTTCGGGGAAGAGGCACTTACACGCGTGGGTGGTGCCGGGGGCCAGAATCGAACTGGCTACGCCCGCCTTTTCAGGGCGGCGCTCTACCAGTGAGCTACCCCGGCACGCTGGAGTCTGTTAATTTTAGGGGTGCACGCAAATTGTGTCAAATCCCGCGCAACTCCGCCGATTTTGGTGCCGTCGTGACCGCAAGAAACCAAACGAAAGCAGCAGGTGCCGCCGGCAAACGCGCCACTCCCGCGAAAGCAGCTTCCCCAGCGGCGCAGACTATTGCGGGTGAGCACGACGCGCCGAAATTAACCGTACTCACCATCGGTCATTCTACGCGAACGATCGAGGACTTTCTGGCCGTGCTCGCGGCTCATGGCATTCAGCGGCTCGTCGATGTCCGCACCATTCCCAAATCGCGGCGCGTCTCGCAGTTCAATTCCGATGCGCTTGCCGCATCGCTGCGCAAGCGGGCAATCGACTACCTACACATGAAAAGCCTCGGCGGCTTGCGCCACGCGAAAAAAGATTCCGTGAACGTCGGCTGGCGCAACGCTTCCTTCCGCGGTTACGCCGATTACATGGCCACGAATGAGTTTCGCGACGGCCTTCAGCATTTGCTGGACTTGGCGGGCGAGAAACGCACCGCCATCATGTGCGCGGAAGCAGTGCCCTGGCGTTGCCATCGCTCGCTCATCGGGGACGCCCTGCTCGCTCGCGGCGTGCACGTCGAAGACATCATGAGCGCCACGTCACGCCGCGAACACGCATTGACCCCTTTCGCGCGCGTCGAAAATGCAACGATAACGTATCCCGCCCCCGAGGGCATGGACACACAGCAGCCCGCTCTTGATTTTTCAGCCAGTCAGTCCTAGCTCATTCGCCAGCCGGCGCTTCACCATCCCGCCGAGAAAAGCCGCAATGCTGCGGTTTCGCTGCATTTCTGATATTTTGCGTACGCTCCTGCAGCGCGGCGACGGATCTGTTCCTTGCTTTCCTTTAATATCCACCCCTGCATCGCCGCCTCCAATGTGTACGCCTCCGGCGCCATCAGGCCCGTCGTCCAAAGCAGCGGCTCCGCGCCCGAAGATCGCAGCAAAGCGGCAAAATACACCTTGCTTGCGCAGGCCAGCACGATCGCTTGACGGCTTCCTCCCGAACGAGCCGAGAAATCCGGCGACAGCGAGAAATCCATCAGACCGTCATGGCCGGCATACACGACAAGATCCGCGTAATCTGGCGCGCACTGCAACAGCCCGGCAACCATGCAAAGTGCGGGTTCACCTTGATGAATGTGGACGCCAGCGGCAGCCCGGAAGAAATCCGTCACCGCCTGCTGAATCTCGCTTCCGCGATAGGCGTCCGCGATCAACAGCACATTTTCGGTGCGATGCTGAAAAACGCTACGTTGAAGAATGCCCTTATACGGATTCTGCGCAGCGAAGACTTCTTTCCAATCGGCGCTCTTGCGCAGAAACGTCCGCACGCCGTATGCCGCGCCCCAATACAGATTGTGCGCAGGATCGTCGCCGTTCCCGAGAGCCGCAGGAACAGGAATGATTCCTTGATGCTGATTGTCCGCTAGAGCGACGAGGACGTGAATAAGCCGCGGCTTGCTTTGCGCGAGCGCAGCATTTGGATAGGCGGCCACCAGGATTGCCAGCAGAAAGGAAAAGTCCGCACGCGTCATTGCGTGGAATCGTCGAATTCCTTCATCCAACTGCGGCCCTTTAGCACTTCGCGGGGCTTGGTGCCGTCGGGTGGGCCGACGATGCCATCCTTTTCCATTAAGTCGATCAGCCGCGCGGCTCGGCCGTAGCCGATGCGCAAGCGGCGCTGCAACGTGGACGTCGAAGCGCGGCCCATGTCGCAAACCACGCGCACCGCGTCCTGATACAAATCGTCGTCGACTTCCTCGGCTGCTTCGCCCTCGCCGACCGTGTCGTCACCCGCCTCGGCATTTTCATCCTTGGGAGTTGCCAGAAGGTCTTCGTTGTACTTGGCTTGCGCTTGCTCGCGCCAGAAATCGCAGACCGCGGTGATCTCATCCTCCGTTACCAGAGGCCCGTGGATGCGGTGCAAGCGTGCGGACCCGGCCGGCAGGTAAAGCATGTCGCCTTTGCCAAGCAGCGATTCCGAGCCGTTGGAATCCAGAATGGTGCGCGAATCCACTTTGCTGGCCACGCGGAAGGAGATACGCGCTGGGAAATTGGCCTTGATCAAACCGGTAATAACGTCCACCGATGGGCGCTGCGTAGCCAAAATCAAGTGAATGCCCACGGCGCGCGCCATTTGCGCTAGGCGCGTGATGGATTCTTCCACGTTATTCGTATCCACCATCATCAAGTCGGCCAATTCGTCGATCACGATGACCAGGTAGGGAAGCGGCTTGTGCTCGCTTTCCTCCACGTTGTCGAACAGCGAGAGCGATTGCGTCTTTTGGAACGTGCGGTTGTACTGGTCGATGTTGCGCACGCCGCGCTGCGCCAGCAGCTTCAAGCGATTCTCCATCTCCCGCGTGGCGTTGCGCAGCACGTTGGAAGCGATCTTCGGGTCGGTCACCACCGGTGCCAGAAGATGCGGAATGTTGTCGTAGAGATTGAGCTCCAGCCGCTTGGGATCGACCAGCACCAGCTTCACATCGTCCGGGCTCGCCTTATAAAGGATGGACATCATCAGCGAGTTGATGAATACGCTCTTGCCCGTGCCGGTCGACCCGGCAATGAGCAAATGCGGCATGGCCGCCAGATCGGTGACGCGCATGCGCCCGTGCAAGTCGCGCCCCATCGCCAGCGTGAGCTTGCTCGGGGAGTTGATGAATTCCGGCGCCTCGATGATTTCGCGCAGCGCGATGGTTTGCCGATTGATGTTCGGCACTTCGATGCCGATGGTGGACTTGCCCGGAATGCGCTCGATCAAAATGGATTCCGCCTGCAGCGCCAGACAGAGATCTTCCGTGAGGCCGATGATGCGGCTGTACTTGATGCCCGCTTCCGGCTTGAACTCGAACGTGGTCACCACCGGGCCGGGATTGATTTGCGTTACCCGCCCCTGAATGTCGAATTCCAGGCACTTGTCTTCGATGGCGCGCGCGCGAATCTTCAGCTCATCTTCATCGAGCTTGTGGCTCCGTTCGCCCTCGCGCAGCAGGGAAATGGAAGGCAGCTTATAATTGGCGCCGCCTTTGGCGATTTTCGGCTCGCCCGCTCTCCTGGAAGCAACCTTCTCTTTTTTGTCCGAATGCAGAAAGAGAATCGGAAGCTTGCGTGAATCGCGCGCACTTTCTTCTTCTTTGTCACTCTCAAAAATATCGCTTTCATCCGCCACCTGAATCGAGCCCTGCGGCTCAGGCGGCAGCCCACCGGAGCCAAACTGGTTTACCGGTTTGCGCCCGGAGATGCGCGTCTCTTCCACGCGGCGCCGCATGCGGTCTTGCTCGCGCCGGTCCCGCCAGCTCTGCCAGCGCGCTTGCGCCTTTTGCAGCAAGCCCAGCTTTTCCACCGCACCAATCGGTCCTTTGGCACTCCTGGCCCACGCGTGCGTTCCGGCGAAAGAAAAACTGGTGGTCATGAAAAGCGCGCTGAGAAAAATCGCGAACGCGATCAGGCTTGCGCCCCAAAAATTAAATCCCGCCTGCAAGCTGCCGGAAAGGAGCGAGCCGAGCATTCCGCCCGCGGGCAGCCCGCGAACTTCGGGAAAGTGCCAAAGCGAAAGCAGGGAAGGAAGAGAGAGCAGAAGCAGCATGTAGCCGAAAATAGTTGCCAATTGCGAATTGATCGCCCGGCTGCGAAACCATTTCCAGCCCAAAATCAGGATGGCCGCGGGAAGCAGAAACGCCGCGAATCCGAACACCTGGAATAGAAGGTCCGCCCCGTATGCCCCCACCGGTCCGATCCAGTTATGTGCCAGCGGACCGTCCGCGGGAGGCGCGGAGACGTTAAAGGCCACGTCGTGTGGTGAATAGGAAATCAGCGACAGCGCGACCAGCACTGCCAAAGTCATGAACAGGAAACCGATCAGCTCGTTGAGCCGCTTGTTCTCGGTCGGAGTCAGAAAGCGCACAAAATTCTCCTCAGCTTTTGGGGAAGGCTGAGTGATGCCACAGGCACGCCGGCGCTAGAACGTGTCCTTCGGAGGAACCCCAAAACGCATTTAATATAGCAGACAACATCGCGCTCCGAACAGATAGTTTCCAAGTCCGTGTATCTATGATGCTTACCCTATCCAATGCGCAGCCCATGCCAACACCAACGCGCCTACGACGATGCGGTAGATCGCAAAAGGTGCGAAGCCATGCTTGCGCACCCACGCCAGGAACCAGGCCACGGCGGCGTAGGCGACGATGAACGAGACGACGAACCCGATCGCCAGGACGATCCAGCCGTGGGAATCGATGTACGAGACGCCGATGGCGTTTTCGCCTTTGCCCATGACGGACTTCAGAAGGTCGTAACAAGTTGCCGCCGCCATCGTAGGCATGGAGACGAAGAAGGAAAATTCCAGCGCCGAAGCGCGGGACATTCCGGCAATCTGTCCGGCGGTAATCGTGGACATCGAACGCGAAGTGCCGGGGAAGACAGCCGAAAGAATCTGACAGGCGCCGATCCACATGGCTTGCAGCAAACTCATCTCTTCCATGTGCCAGGTGCGAATACGAGTGCCGGGAGCGCCGGGGCCGGCTTTTTCTGCCCTGGCGTTCATGGCATCAACAATCCACATCACGATTCCGCCCACCAGCAGGGCAGTGCCCATGATGTAGAAGCTTTCCAGATGTTTGCCGATGACTTTGGTAAGCAAAAATGAGGGAATCGCTGTGACTACGAACGCCACGATGGTCAGCCCGAGCGGATGCGTCAGCGCGGTGTGGTCGCCGCCGTCGCCGCGAGGAAACGTAGAGAGGAACTTGACGATGCGCTCGCGAAAGTAGATGGGCAGAACG
>CATPAM010000184.1 GCA_955651735.1 Candidatus Acidiferrales bacterium
GAATCACGGGAATGGCAGCGTCGGCGTGCTTGGTCTCGCGCAAAACGTCGAGACCCGAAGCGCCGGGCATCTTCAAGTCTGTGATGACGAGGAGATAGCGGCGCGCGCGCACCTTCTGGATGGCGGCGGTTCCGTCCGGCGCTTCGTCTACGGTATAGCCGGAACGCTCCAGCGCCTTGCGGAGCATGGTGCGCAGTTCATTTTTGTCTTCGACAAGAAGGAGAGGTTCCATCTCGTTCGTTTCTATCATGTTTTACCTGGTGAGCCGGAAGAACGACGCGGCGATGTGCGGAGAGAGTGCAGGGCTGGGCGGCAGTTGTTAGTCGCTAGTTCTTAGTTGGTTAGTGGGGAACTGGCCGGGCCCTTCGAGGCTCAGGAAAAACTGAAACCCGGCCTCAACAGCTCAGGGCACGGCCCAGCCAGGATCGCCGCCGGACTTGCGCAGCGCCTCTTCCATA
This sequence comes from Candidatus Acidiferrales bacterium, assembly GCA_955651735.1. Classification (GTDB taxonomy): domain Bacteria; phylum Acidobacteriota; class Terriglobia; order Acidiferrales; family UBA7541; genus Acidiferrum. The sequence goes on from CATPAM010000184.1 coordinate 459, forward strand.
TCGCTGATCTGCTGCTTGAGTTGGTCGATTTCCTTTTTCTTGGCTGCGATCTTCGTACCTTTGTCGTTGATATCCTTGCGGGTGTACTGCTCGGCAAGGGCTTTCTGCGGGTCGCTGTAATACTGAACTTGCGCCTTGTTATCCTCGCGCTGCAGGACATCGAGCTCCTTTTGTGCGCGGTCCAGGTTGGCGTAGGCTTCCTTGAACTTCTTGCGCCATTTGGTTTCTGGACTCTCCTTAGGCTCGGCAGTTTTGCCGACCGCATCTTGGCCTTGCGCACCCTTACCTTGCGCGTCGGGGTTCTTGGCGGCGCCCTCTTCTGTAGTCGACGATGCATCCGAATCTCCGGAAGCGGGAGCGCTTCCGGATACGAGATGGTTTACGTCATCGTCGGTATAGACCCTTTTCGGCTTGGCGGTGTCTTTCTTCTTCTGCTCACGGGCTTTACGCGCGGCATCCGCGACGGGGTCGCTGGTGGACTGCTGGGAATCCTGCTGCTGTTGCTGGGCGAGGGACGGAAGAGCGGTCACCGCAAAGGTCATAAAAGCCAGGCTGGCAAATGCGGCGCCATTTCGTAAGATTCGCGCGTCCATAAACGTACCTCCCACGGTGCCGAAAAGCTCCGGAGCAATTAGGTCTCTATACTCTTCTGCTTCAATTCTACCGCTTCCGGCGCACTGCCGCACAGGGGTAGCGTAACCATAAACGCCGCACCGCCTTCGGGGCGATTGCGGGCTTCCACGTGGCCACCATGCTGGACGATGATCTTTTGCACCACGGCCAAGCCCAAACCGGTGCCGTCCGCTTTGGTCGTGTAGAAAGGGCGAAAGAGCTTGCCTAGCGCGGCCTCCTCGATCCCAGGCCCATTGTCAAGGATCGCAATCCGCTGCAGGCCTGCGTCTTCGGTACGAACGAGTTCGCCCCTCAACAAAACTTGCCCTCCACTGGCCGCATCCGCGCAAGCTTCCGCGGCATTGCGCACCAGATTTAGCAGCGCCTGACGCAGCAGCCCCTCATCGCCAGGAACGCTGCCGAACACCCCATCGGAACGCAGCCGCACACCGGGTTTCGCCTCTGTAACGTCGGAAACGACGCGCTCCACCACGGCTTCCAGCGGCACTGGTTCGCTGGCGATGTCTAACGGACGCGCATACTTCAGAAATTCGGTCACCACGTGGGTGATGTTGCGGGTCTGCTCGAGGATACGATCGGCGTAATCGGAAGCTTCTCCCGCCAATTCCTCGGCGCGAATCATCTGCGCGTAGCCCGAAATGGTGGCCAGCGCATTCTTGAATTCGTGCGCGATGCCGGCGGAAAGCTCGCCGAGCGCGGCGAGATTTTCCTTGAGTTGCATCTGCTGCTGCAGGGCGGCGAGTTCGGTCAAGTCGCTTAGGAGGCAAAGCGCTCCATTGATCTTTTCGTTGCCTTTGCGAATCGGGGAGATAGTGACTCCAAGACGCCGGCGCTCGCCGGAAGGAGCAGCGTGCTCCACTTGTTCGCGGCGGAAAATCCTGCCTTCGGCCAGGCACTCGGTTATCAGCCGCGTTAGCTCGGACGACTCGCCCAGCGATTCACTGTAGCGCCGGAAGCCCAGGCCGTGAATGCCAAGCGCCTGCTCCGCGGCGGGGTTGGCGCTGGAGATAATTCCGGTGGCGTTGACGACCAGCAGACCGGCGGGCATGTTGCGGGTGACTTCTTCGCTGAGGCGCTCGGTGTGCTCGGCACGTTCCTTCTCGATGCGATGCAGCCGCTCCAGCTCCTTTTCCTGATCGCGCAGTTTTTGGATGACGCCTTGCATGGAGGCGGCCATGAAGGCCGATGGATTTTGTGTGCGGGGCGCTTGCGGCTCTTCTACTTTGTGCGCACTACGCGCGTTCTGGAAATAGCGCCTCACCAGGTACAGCACCACCAGCGCGATGGCAGACAATCCCACCGCGGAAGCAACGCCGAACGCCCAGAGATTCGGCGGCTTGGTCGTTTGCAGTGTCGCGAGAGTGATGAGCGTATTCATGTCATGCAAGCATCTGCGACCAGCGCATCAGCATCGTTGGGCCGAAGTACACCACCAGCAGCGCGGCAATTCCCAGGAATGTTCCAAGCGGGAGTTGATATTGGCTGGCGATTGCCCAGCGCAGAGCGTTCACGCTGCCAAGGCGGCGACGGCTGGCACGCTCGGCCAATTTCCGCTGCCACCCTGCGGCGTAGAGCACAACGATGACGCTGACGCCGACCAGCGTTCCGAGCAGCGTTCCCAGCAGGATGGTCAGGAATGCTCCGCGAATGCCGAGAAACGCGCCCACCATGGCCATCATTTTGACGTCGCCCATGCCCATGCCTTCGCGGCCGCGAACCCGCTTGTAGAGTGTCGCTACGGCCCAGAGAAGGAAGCCGCCGAATGCTGCGCCCAGGAGCGCGTCGAGCAGGCCCTGGACCGGTCGAGGCGGCGTTCGATGGAACAGAGTGGCGTACAAGAAAACGGCGGAGCGATCGTCGGGCGGCACGATTGCCGAGAAGAAGAGGCCGGCAACGAAGCCGGGCCAGTTCACCACGTCGGGAAGGAGGCGTACGCGCAGGTCAGTAATCGTGAGCACGATAAGCAGGCAAGTGAAGAACAGCCACTTGACGGCGGTTTGCGTGAGCCCAAATTCCAGGTAGCAGGCCACGAAGAGAAGACCGGTAGCTAGCTCAACCAGGGGATACATCGGCGAAATTGCCAGGCCGCAGGTGCGGCACTCGCCGCGTAGCCAAAGCCAACCGAAGACCGGCACGTTGTCGTACCAATTTATGGGCGTCTGGCACCGGGGGCACCGCGAGGCGGGCGCAACGATGGAAAAGTCTTCCGGAATCCGCAAGATGCAGACGTTCAGGAAGCTGCCAATCACGATGCCAAAGAGAAAAATGAAAGCGATGACCAAGGTTTGCGCCGCTCAGAGCCTCTGTATGCAATGTGCCACACACGCTCCCCCGCCCTCAACGAACGCGCGCGTTGTCGGTGTCCGATGCCTAACACGCATGGCTTCTCGTCGTGGTTTTCTCTTCACGCCGTAAACGGTAAACTATTGACGGTCACTTTCGCTATGAACTGGTTTGCACGCCGCATTCATCGCTACGAGCAGCGCCGCTGGAAAACGGACGACAACCGCCTGGTGCGCCCTTTTGGCTGGGGGTTGGAACACATCGGAGGCCCCGTCGAGCACCCCAATCCCGCTGAATTCCTGCACGAATACGCGCAACGGGCCATCGAGAACAGCCGAGAGTGGTACAGCACTTCGCCGGCGACCGATTACCGGCTCGATGACGAAAACGTTCTGACCTTTACCAGTTCCATTGAGTCGCCCTGGCCGGAAAACAACATGGTTCACGCGCAGTTCTTTCCGGCGCGCACGCGAGGCTCAGCCGTGCTGATCCTGCCCAACTGGAACGCCAAATGGCACGGGCAGCGTGGGCTAGGCGAATGGTTGCAGCGCATCGGAATTAGCGCGCTGAAGATGAGCCTGCCGTATCACGATCGCCGCATGGTACGGGGTCACGAACGCGCAGACCAGCTCGTCGGCCCCAATATCGGGCTCACGTTGCAGGCCAACCGGCAGGCGGTACACGATGCGCGGCGCTGCCTGCGCTGGCTGGAACAGCAGGGGTTTTCTCGGCTGGGCATTCTGGGGACCAGCATCGGCTCTTCGGTCGGCTATATCACACTGGTGCACGATCCCGGCGTACGGGTCGGCGGTTTCTTCCATGTTTCAACTTATTTTGCCGACGTTGTCAGCCAAGGGATGACGACAATGCACGTCTGGGAGAGTTTGCGCGAGCATGTCACGGTGGACGAGCTGCGCGAATACTGGGCGCCGGTCAGCCCCATGCCCTATGTGGAGCGCGGATTGGGAGCGGGAAAGAACGCGTTCATGGTGTACGGCAAGTATGATCCTACCTTCCTTCCAGCCCTGACCGAGCAGATGCTTGCGGCGCTGCGGCGTTACAATCCGCATCCACGCACGCTAGCCCTGCACTGCGGTCATTATTCGCTGGAGCTGCCGCCCTTCAGCCACATCGCCGGCTATCGCATGCTGACGTTTTTGCGCTCCGCGCTGGCGCAGTGAGCGCTTCTGCGAGAAAATAAATTTATGCAGGCAGCCAGGTACAAAGCCGCCAAAACGCCGCTTTCGCGTGCAAACCCTTCCTTAAGACCGATGGCCGGTATCTCTCCCGCGAGCAGACGCACGACCGCGATAGTCTACGCATTTCGCGATTGAAGCAGCGCTAGCTAATGGAGAATTGCGGAGAAGGCTCCGGCGGCGACTAACGCTGAGACCGCCTCGATCTCCGGTGCAAGCGAGCGGTCTTGCACAATCTTGGCGGATTTTGCGCGTACTGCTTCGCAGGCCTTCTTCGCCAACGCTCCTGTTTGCAACGGTGCCAGCAGATCGATGCCTTGGCAGGCGCAAAGCAGCTCGATGGCGA
>CATPAM010000185.1 GCA_955651735.1 Candidatus Acidiferrales bacterium
CCGATTTGCACGGCCTTCCCCGCTTCCCTTGCCTGCAAAAATGAAAGATGAGTGTATGCCGGGGCTGCAAGGGAGTCAATCGAGGCACGAACTCCTGGCTGGGAGGCAGCAGGGCTGAACAGGGAGGGTGAGCTATAGGGTGGCCAAATCCTACCCTCTGCCTTGCGAGCGGCTGTCGCTCGCTGCGCTCGGACTGGACGCACGGAAAGTGCGCCCCTACAACTGCTAGGCAGGACATTAGCGATTCTTCCAGTTGGGTTTGCGCTTTTCGACTAGGGCGCGGAGTCCCTCTTGCGAGTCCTCCAGGCGATATAGTTCGTTGAGGAAGATATTCATGGATTTTTTCAGGCCCTCGCGGAGGGGGAGTCCGTAACCTCCGAGGATGGCTTTCTTGGCCATGGCGAGAACCGGGCCGGAGTGCGAGGTGATGCGCGCGACTAGCTCGTTGACGGTGGCGTCGAGCTGGGCTTCGGGGACCAGACGGGTGACCAGGCCGAATTCGAGGGCTCGCTCGGCGGTAACCGGTTCGCCGGTCAAAATGATTTCCAGAGCGCGCTTTGGTCCGACCAGGAATGGAAGGATGGTGGAGGCGAGAGGAGGGAACACGCCGATGGTGATTTCGGGTTGCGCAAAGCGGGCTTTCGGCGTAGCGATGACGAGATCGCCGAAAGCGGCCAGCTCGGCGCCACCGCCGATGGCCGGGCCGTTTACAACGCAAAGGACGGGCTTGCTGGCCTCCAGCATTGCGGCGAACGCGGCGTGAAACGCTTCCAGCATCTGGTAGACACGCTGCGTGGTGTATTCGCCGATATCCACGCCGCCGCTGAAGACCTTGCAGGCGGAATCGATGGCGATGAGCTTGACGTCGTCGCGCTCGCCGGCAAAAACGATGCCGTCGGCAATTTCGCGGAGCATGGCTTCGTTGAGGAGATTGTGATCCGGGCGATTGAGAGTGAGGCGCGCGACGCTGTCCGCAATGCGAAACTTCACGAACTCAAAGCTTTCCGGCTTGCGACGTATGGCTCCAGTTGTAAATTCTTCGGTGCTAACCGCCTCAACCATGGTGGCCTCCTGAACCGCTGGTGCACAGCGAGAAGCGAGCAGAAAATTGGGCAAAATCGATGCTAGCACAGGGTTCGCGCCTTGCTTCTTGCGCCCGCGGAGGAGGAGCGTAAACAGTTGCGGCTAAACTGGGCGGCCGCACGCGGCGGTGTAATCGAATGAGCACGCTTTGGGAGGGCGGCGATGAGTCGTGCGAACATCAGAAGCACTGAATATGGCTGACATCAGAACGGATACCGCGTTTGCGGTGCGCATGGCCGGCGCGGCGGACGCGGAAGGATTTCCGCCGGAGCGAGCCTGGGAAACGGCTCCGCCGGTTTGCTTTACTCGAGACTGGCAGGGCAAGAACGCGGACGGGCAGCGCGAGACGCGGGTCCGGCTGCTATGGAATGCGCAGTTCTTGTTTTTGCGATTTGACGCACGGTACAGGAGCATTACTGTCTTTCCCGATGCGGAGCCCTCGGGAAGACGGGACGGGCTTTGGGATCGCGACGTGTGCGAAGTTTTTCTCCAGCCGCCTGACTCTGCGGCGCGCGCGTATAAGGAAATTGAAGTGGCGCCAAACGGATTTTGGATTGATCTCGATATTGCTCCGGGAGAAAAGCGCGACTTGCGAAGCGGATTGCGGCGGCGGGTGCATATCGATGAACAGAAAGAGCAGTGGCGAGCGGTGCTGGTGCTGCCGATGAAGAGCCTGGCTGTGCGCTTCGAAATGCCGGCGGTGTGGAGGGCGAATTTTTTCCGGGTGGAAGGGGCGGCGGAGCCGCGTTTTTATTCGGCGTGGCGGCCCACGAACACGCCGGAGCCGAATTTTCACGTGCCGGAAGCGTTTGGGGCGCTGGTGTTTACAGAAGCAGCCAGCAAAACCAAGGGCTAGCGAAGCTGCCTCTTTTTTCTTATGCTTCAGGCGTGCCGCGCGCGCTGCGACTTCGCTTGCTCGTTCTGTCAGGTTTCCTCAGCATGGTGTCTTCCCTTTCGGCGTATGCGCTCGCCGCGCAGATTTCGCGAGTTACAACTTCTCCAGACAATTCTCCGGTGGTGACCAAGGTTGAGCCGCCGAATTGGTGGCTACGGCTGACGCCGGAGCTGCTGGTGCTGTTGAGCGGGCGGCATCTGGAAGCGACGTCAGTTAGCTGCAATCTTGCGAATCTGGTGGTGGAACGCACGCAGGCGACCGCTGGCGGGAATTATCTTTTCGTGTTGTTGAAATTGGGCGCGGAGCTGAAATCGGGGACGGCGGTTTGCCGGATCACCACGCCGGAAGGGATGACCTCGTTCGAATTGCCGCTCGCGACGCGTGCGCAGACGATTCGCAAATTTCAGGGGCTGACGCCGGCGGACGTGGTGTACCTAATCATGCCGGACCGCTTCGCGAATGGCGATCCCGCGAATGATGAGCCCGCGGAAGCGCCGGGTGCGCACGATCGAGCGAAGGCTCGCGCATATCATGGCGGGGATTTGCGGGGGATTCGCGAGCACCTGGATTATTTGAAGGATTTGGGCGTCACGACTTTGTGGCTGACGCCCATCGTGAAGAACGGCGCTACGGAGGATTACCATGGATACGGCGCGGTGGATCTGTACGCGGTCGAGCCGCACCTGGGAACTCTGCGGGACTATCAGGAGCTAGTTGCCGCGGCGCATCAGCGGCAGATGAAGATTGTTTTCGACATTGTGCCGAATCACGTTGGGCCAAAGAACCCGTGGGCTGCGAAGCCGCCCTTGCCGGAATGGTTTCACGGAACGGTGCAGCACCACATGAACTCCTCCGCGCCGGTGAGCGGCAGCTTCTACGGCCAAGGGGAAAATCAGAGACACGATTTGTTCGAGGCGCTGGTTGATCCGCACGCGCCGCCGCGTTTGTGGCGCAACCTGACGGAAGGATGGTTTGTGGACCTTCTTCCGGACATGAACACGGAAAATCCGGTGGTGGCGCAGTATTTGTTGCAGAACGCGATCTGGTGGGCGGAAGCGTCGGGGCTCGACGGCTTTCGCGTGGATACGTTTCCGTACGTGTCGCGGCAATTCTGGGCGCGGTGGCACGCGGGGCTGCGCAGGATTTATCCGCAGTTGACCACCATCGGGGAAGTGTTTCATCCGGATGCCAGCGTGACTTCGTTTTTTGCGGGCGGGCAGAAACGGTATGACGGCATCGACACGGGGGTGAGCACGCTGTTCGACTATCCGATGTATTTCGTGCTGCGCGATGTGCTGCTGAACGGCGCGCCAGCGGGGCGTATCGCGGATGTGCTGCGGCACGATTCGCTGTATCCGCGGCCGCAAGAGTTGGTCACATTTTTTGGGAATCACGACGTCACGCGGTTTGCGAGCGCAAAAGGAAGCTCGGCGGCGAGACTGAAATTGGCATTTGCGCTGACGCTCACGCTGCGCGGGATTCCGGAGCTTTATTACGGCGATGAGATCGGCATGCCGGGCGGCGGCGATCCGGATAACCGGCGGGATTTTCCTGGCGGCTGGAGGGAAGATACGAAAAATGCCTTCACCGAAGAAGGTCGGACGCGAGAGCAGCAGGAAATCTTTGCGTACGTGCAGGCGCTGCTGCGTTTGCGGCATGAACATACGGCGCTAAGCGGCGGGCGGCTGTGGCATCTTTTTTCAGATGAAGCTTCTTACGTTTTTATGCGCGCAACGGAAGAGGAGCGGGTGATGGTGATCTTGCAGAATTCGCCGCAGGCACGCGAGTTCCGGTTCACGCTGGCGGATACGGATGCGCAAAACGCGGCGAGGGTATCGCGCCTGTTCGGGGAAGCGCATGCGGAGCTGGCTGGCAAGGAAATTCACATTCGCGCGCCTGGGGAGTCGGTTTCCATCTTTTCGTTGGAATAAGACTCAAAATGCCAGTTGCGCGGTCCAGTTTTTGGAAGCGTCGGGCACGGTGAATATGACCGAATGCGCGGCGGAGTCGTAGCGCCATTCGTGAATAGCGCGATCGCCGATGCGGATTTCTTTTGGCTGAGTGCTTGCTCCGAAGACAGTGACTTCGGCGCTGTTCCACCAGGGCTGAAAGGAACTCTTTTCGGTCGTGGAGGTCACGGTGATGGAAGCGGGCGAAGCCTGGCAAGAATAGTTCACGCGCAATAGCTCGCCCCTTTGGTACGCGAAGGTGCGGCCGTCGTCTTGGTAGAGAGAGCCGCGGCAATCGCCTCCTGCATAAACGCGCAATCCCAGAGGCCCATTGGGCTTCTCGCCGACATTTTGCACCACGGGCTGGGTAGGAATAATCGCGCCGGCGCGAACGTACAGAGGCATTTCGTCGAGCGCGGGATGCAGGATGATTTTGTTTTTGCTGCTGAGCTTCTGCGCGGTCCAATAGTCGTACCAGTCGCCGGGCGGGAGTTGCACTTCTTCGGCGTCGACCATCTCGGTGGTGACGGGAGCGACGAAGAGGTCGCTGCCGAAGAGAAAATCGCGGTTGTTGCCGTAGAAATCCTCGGATTGGGGATAGTCGAGGAATACGGGACGCATGGGGGGAAGGCCGGTGCGCGTGCTTTCCTCCATGCTGGTGTAGATATAGGGAAGGAGTTTGTAACGCAGCTCGATGTAGCGGCGGCGAATGGCTTCGTGCCGAGGGCCGTGCACCCACGGCTCCTGGTCCGCGGTGCCTTTGGCGGTGTGGTCGCGGTACATGGGATTTAGCGCGCCCACTTCGAACCAGCGGGTGAGGAGATCGGCAGGCGGCGAGCCAGCGAAACCGCCGATGTCATCGCCGGCCATGGTAACGCCGCAAAGCCCTAGGCTGAGCAGCATGGGTGTGCTCATGGAGAGATGATTCCAGGTGCTGCTGTTGTCACCGGTCCAGGTGGCGGCGTAGCGCTGCGTGCCGGAGTACGCGGCCCGGGTCAGCACGAATGGGCGCTCGTCGACTTGCAGCTTGCGCAAGCCTTCGTAGGTGGCGCGAACATTTTCCATTCCGTAGACGTTGTGGATGGCGCGGTGATCGAGAGTTGTGCCGTCGTCGAGGCGGTGCCGGGTGTCGAGCGGCATGGTTTTGTCGGCGCGCTCGAAAAGCGCAGGCTCGTTCATGTCGTTCCAAAAACCGGCGACGCCCATGCCGACGAAATCTTTGTACAGGGTGCCCCACCAGTCGCGCACGCGCGTTAGCGTGAAGTCCGGGAAGACGCTTTCGCCGGGCCAGACGATGCCGACAAAGAGGGAGCCGTCGGGATTTTTGACGAAGACGTCGTTCTTGATGCCGGAGTCGTAGGGAGCGTAGGCGTGGCCGGGATCTTTTTTGATGTGCAGGTCGGTGATGGTGACGAGGCGAAAGCCTTGCGAGCGCAGGTCGGCGACCATCTGTTCGAAGTGCGGGAAATACTCGCGATTGATCGTGAACGGGGCGTTGCCCTGCTGATAGTCGATATCGAGATAGATGACGTCGGCGGGGATTTTCTTTTCGCGGAGCGTGGCGGCAATTTCACGCACGCGGGCTTCGGGATAGTAGCTGTAGCGGCTTTGCTGGTAGCCGAGGCTCCAGAGCGGCGGCAGAGGCGAGCGGCCGACGAGCGCGGTGTATTCCTGGACGACTTTTTTGGGTTCGGGGCCAGCGAAAAAATAGTAGTTGAGCTCGCCACCTTCGGCGCCGAAGGAAAAATAGTCTGGTGACTCCTTGCCGAAATTGAAACTGGTGCGATAGGTGTTGTCGAAAAACACGCCCCAGGCGGTGCCTTTGCGCAGGCCCATGAAGAACGTGATGGCTTTGTACATGGGATCGGTGGACTCGCCCCAGCCGAAAACGTCGCTGTTCCACATGGTGAAGGCGCGGTTGCGGCGATTCATGGGACCTGTTTTGTCGCCCAAGCCGTAGTAGTTTTCGTCGGCGGGCATTTTTTTCCAGACCTGGACGCGGGGGCCGTCAAAGGCCATCGGCAGGGTGGGTTC
>CATPAM010000186.1 GCA_955651735.1 Candidatus Acidiferrales bacterium
GTGGCTAGCAGTTCAATTGTGCCGGTGCGCTTTTCTTCTGCGAAAAGGCGCATCGTTATCATCGGAATCAGGAACAAGCCAATGACGCTGACGTTGGAGAGCAGCGGGCGAATGACTTCCTCGTTGACGTTCATCGGCATCATCTGGCCGCGCATCTGCGATTCTATGCCGCGGAAAACGAAGTAGCCCAGGATGTTCCAGAAGAAAAACCCGAAAACGACGGCGAACATGGCCAGCAGGAGGTACGCAACCGGCGAAACGAAATAGCTGCGCAGCTCCTTGCGGCAAATGATCCAGATGTTTCGCATCTACTTGACTCCTGCGGGAGCAGCTTCTTCCGCCGGCGCTGCGGCCGCGTCGCCAGTGAGCTGCAAAAAGACTTCCTCGAGACTGACCGCTGTAGGACGCATTTCATTGAGGTCCCAGCCCGCTTCGACGATCGCGCGCGCCAGATCGCCACGCACAAGCTCCTTGCGGCTCTCCACTTCAAAGACCGACCGGTTGTCGCGCTTGTTTTTGAGAACCACGCGGTTCACGCCCGAAACCAGCTCCAGTCGCGATTGCACCTTCGTCGGATCCAACAGGCCGTTCAGCGCGTCGACTTCGACCAGCAAGGATTCCGCGCCGCGCGCCCGATTCTGCAAATTGCTGACCGAATCGGTAGCTACGAGCTTGGCCTTGTTGATGATGATGACCTGCTCGCAAGTCTGCTCGACTTCGGGGAGGATGTGCGTGCTCAAGATGATGGTGTGATCGCCCGCGAGGCTTTTGATCAGCTCGCGCGTTTCGTTGATCTGCTTGGGATCGAGCCCAGAAGTTGGCTCGTCGAGAATGAGCACGTCGGGATTGTGGATGATCGCCTGCGCCAGCCCCACGCGCTGCCGGTAGCCCTTGGAAAGCTTCCCCAGCAGCTTGCCCTTAACATCCAAAATCGCGCACCGTTCGCAAACGTAGTCGATGCGCTTAGCAAGCTCCGTCTTGGAAAGTCCCTTCAAGCTGCCAACAAACTGCAGATATTCCGCTGTACGCATTTCCGGATACAGCGGCGGCATTTCCGGCAAGTAGCCAATCCGCTTCTTCACTTCGAACGATTGCTCGAGCACGTCAAAGCCGGCGACCGTGGCGGTACCTGACGTGGGCGGAAGAAAACACGTCAGCATGCGCATCGTGGTGGTCTTGCCGGCGCCGTTTGGCCCCAGGAATCCGACGATCTGTCCTTTGTGAACGTCGAAGGATATGTGGTCTACAGCCGTGTGCCGCGCGTACCTCTTGGTAAGGTCCGTTACTGTAATCATAAGAATTTTGCTTTACACAACGATGTGCAACTCTTTGAAGCGCTCCAAAACGTAGTTCTAAACAACGTCAGTGTGAATTCACATGTTAAAAAGTGGAGGCCCCTGTTGTCAAACGGTCTTGGGCCAGCGGGCAGGGGCAAGCCCTTGCTCACGACTCCTCGACTCCATCCGTCTATGCCCGCAGTAGTGTCTGGAATCCGCGTCTAAGGAGCGGTTCCCATTCGAAGAGGAGGGTGTCTTCATGCGGCGACTATTTTATTGTTGTGCGGGCATTGGGCTGTCCATGATCGATTTCGCCAGCGCTGCGCGAGCGCAGTTCAAAAGCGGCGGGCAGGCTGTCGAGCTGCGCCTTCCGACCCTCAGCCAGCGCGCGATTACCACCCAGCGCATCGGACTAACAGATATCACCGTCAACTATTGCCGGCCGCTGGTGGGCGGACGCGAAATCTGGGGCAAGGCCGTTCCCTACGGCCAAGTCTGGCGCTCAGGCGCTAACGAAAACACCACGATCTCTTTCACCGACGACGTCTCAGTCGAAGGCCACGCTCTGCCCGCCGGCACGTACGGCCTGCACACCCTTCCCACCGCCGATCAATGGACCATCATCTTCTCCAAGAACTCCACGTCCTGGGGCAGCTTCAGCTATGACGAAAAGGAAGACGCGCTGCGCGTCACCGTAAAGCCTCATCCCGCGGAGTTCGTGGAAGCCCTGGCCTATTCGTTCGACGAGCCCAAGCCCGATTCCGTCGCCGTCACTTTGCGCTGGGAGAAGCTGGCTGTCCCCTTCCGCGTGTCCGCGGACGAAAACGCAATCGTGCTGCGCAGCATCCAAAACCAGCTTCGCAACACCGGAGGATTCACCTGGGCAGGGTTCGATGAAGCAGCGAACTGGTTGATCGACGCGAATCAGAATCTGGATCAGGCGATGAAGTGGGAGGATCGCTCTATTCAAATCGAGGAGCGCTTCGAAAATCTGCTAGGCAAATCGATGATCCTGGAAGCACAAGGAAAAAAGCAAGAAGCCGAAGCCATGAAAACCAAAGCGCTGGACGCCGCCAACGGCTTGCAGCTTCACTTCTATGGCCGCAGCCTGCAACAGCAGAAAAAACAAGACGAAGGTTTCGCCGTCTTCAGGATCAATGTGAAGAAGCATCCCAACGAATGGTATTCGCATGGCGAGCTGGCACGCATGGCTTCCGCAAAGGGAGACTTTGAAACCGCCAGCAAGGAAATGAAGCTGGCTCTGCCAGGTGCACCCGACTTCGCCAAACAGGGAATTCAGCGCATGATCGTTCGGCTCGACAAAAAGGAAGACGTCAATCCCTAAGCTCTGGAACTGGCCCTAAACTCCGTCGCCCTTCGCGCACCACCGGCTTCGCTCGCCGCCACTCTCCATCGGCGGGCGAAGCCCTCCCGTCATCGGCGCCGTCCGGAGCTTTCCCACCCTCCTTTGACATAGTATCTTGCACGTTACCGCAGGAGGGTTGGGCTCATGCAATCGCGAATTCGCCGATCGTTCCGGGTGCTCGCGCCGGGCAGTTCTCTGCGGCGGCGCGTCGCCTATAGCCTGGCCGTTGTCCGCTTGATTCTCGTGCCGGTCATCGTGCTGGCGGTCTACTATCTTTTCCAGGTCGGTTTCATCGTCGACCGCATCGTCAGCTACGACGCGCCGGCAGCTACCCTCGCTCAGCAAGCCACCATCGAGATGCTCGATGCCCGCCGCGCCGAGCGCAATTACCTGCTGCTCAACGATGCCGCCTCGCTGCAAGCCGCGCGCGAGTCACTCGGCCGCATCGAGCAGATTCTGAGTGCCATCCGCGACCTCAACCCCTCCGATCAGGAACTCACCCAACAAGCCCTCGACTCGCTTCACCAGTACCGGCAGCGCTTTGAGACTGCCGTCGCCCTGGTCGGGACGCCTGGCCAGGCTCCCGCCGACCGCATCAACTCCGTCGTCGCCGCCTACGAACACGATCTCGACAACCTGCTCAAGAGCGCTCCCTACAAGCGCCGCGCACAGTTGGTCGACGAGCTGCGCAATCGCGTTGACTCCTTCGACGCGCAAATCTCCAAAACCGTTCAGGAAGGAAATCCCGCCCTTCGCCAGATCACGGTCGACCTCCACAATTCCGGCCAGGGAGTTCTCGACTTCGCCTCCCAACTCGAAACCAGAAACTGGGGGCGCATCGAGAGCGATCACCGCAAGGCGCAGCGCCTCATTTCTCGCGCCGAATGGTCGCTCAGTATCGTCTCCGCAATCACCTTCCTCGTCAGCGTGTGGATCAGTTTCGTGCTGCCGCGCCAGGTCGTGAAGCCCCTACTCAGCCTCAAGGAAGCCGTTGATCATGCCGCCGCCGGCAACTACGAGATTGATTTTGAGATTCAGGGAGAGGGAGAAGTGGTGGAGCTGGCCAACAGCATTCGCAACTTGATCGCGCACGTCCGCGAAGTCAAATAGTCCGCCCAAAGATCTTAGTGTTGGGTGTTTCGCGTTCGGCGCACTTCGATCACCAGGTACACCACCACCGCGATGTTGATCAGCAGCAGTACGATTCTGCCCGCGCTCACGCGCTTCGCGATCTCATAAATCTCCAGCGGCAGCAGCGACGCCGTGGTGACGATGGTCACATACTCCGCCCATCGTTGCCGCAGGGCCAGCCCGACACCCTCGGTGAGCAGCAGGCCGGAGTAAAAAAAAGTGCCGATACTCAGCTCTTGCAGTTTGCGATCGTCGACCATCCCGAGTTTCACCAGCAGGTTTTGGATCAGATGGTTCTGCGGATCGAAGCGCAGAAGGTTGATCCATCGTTCCATCTCGGCGGCGACGTCTTTGTGCAGCAGCTTTAGCGCGCCGATGCCCAGGATCAGCAGCCCCAGCCCCTTCACCAGCTTGAACGCGGCAATGAGCCAGAGTCCGCGCGAACCCTTTGGTTTGTCGGTCATTGGAAAAGGGAGGCTCCCGGAAAGACGCAGCCCACTCGACTGCCAGGTCAGTCTGCTGTTTGATTCAGCGAATCGTCTCTCTGGTACCTACAAAGATGGGCATCAGTAATTCCACCGCGACGCCCTGCTTGTTGCCCGGCAGCTTGTCCACCCGCGTCACTGCTCCGAGGAATTCCTGATTGATGGAACCAGGATCGCTCGCGTACGGATAGGTTACAAACAAGCGCATGTTCAGCGCAAAAATGCCGTTTTGCGGAACAAAGTACACGCTGTTGCGCGCCGCGTTTAACGTCGGCAAGATCTCGTCGAAGTCCTCCAGCATCGGCTCCGACGGCCGCACCCGTATCATCCGCGGGATTCTTGTGCGTATCTTCTTGCGGCGCTCCTGCGTGGAAGGGCGAGTCATCTGTTCCAGCATAAAGCGAAAACCGCGGTGCTTACCACTTTATTCCGGTGCATGCGCAGGCCATCAACCTGCAAGATGTGCGGCAATGTACCGCTTGCCAAAATCTCACTGACATTTTGGCGCCAAGAGTGCGGTTGCCGCATTTATCACCCGTTGGAAGTCGCGGACGCGCTGGATGCGGCGCACGCGACGAACAGGCCGTACACAAAGTTGCCGGAAGAGAAGCCCGCACGCATTGCCTGGAACGCCTTTAGATAGGAGATGAACTCGCTGCCGTATTCCATAATCGACTAGTCGAGCCGAAAGATCGTAACAGACCAACTCGCAAAGTCCCTGATGAGATGAGTCAAAAACGCGACATCATGCCCATATCCCAACTACACCTCCGACGTGCCGAAACAGACGATGCGGTATGCTATTGAGAGTCATACCCGAAC
>CATPAM010000187.1 GCA_955651735.1 Candidatus Acidiferrales bacterium
CCCCACGCTGAACGACGATCCAGCCGAAACCCGCAAACTCGCCGAATGGATTCTGACCCACCTCGGCCCCGACGTGCCTTTGCACTTCACCGCGTTTCATCCCGATTTCAAGCTCCGCGATAAACCAAAAACTCCCCCGGAAACGCTGCACCGCGCAAGACAAATCGCGCAAGAGATCGGCCTGCACTATGTGTACGAGGGGAACATTTACAGCGACGGCGCGCACACCAGTTGTCCAGGTTGCGGCTCGTTGCTCATCCGCCGCTCCTGGCACGATGTCACCGAGAACCGGCTAAAGCATGGACGCTGCCCGAACTGCGGCACGGGAATCCCCGGCGTTTGGGAAAAGAATGCGGGTGCCTCGACGCGCTCTGCGTCAGGCAGTTCTGAAAAATACAGCCATCTCAATTTGTAGGATTTCTGCGCTAGAACTCACCAGAGGCGATTGCCAAAAGCGTAGTACCCCGGCCCCACGCGCATGGAGTGATGCCAGGCGACAGGGAAGGCCCACCAAACCAGGCCGCCCAGAACCGCCTGGCCCAAAGTTAGCGTCAGAATGTTGCGTTCGCGGGCAAACAGCCAGCACATCGCGAACCCGCCCACCAGGGTAAGCGGTACCAGCACAGGATTGGGCCAATGCAGCAAAGCGAAAACAATGCTCGCGAGCAGCGCGGCCACCGAAGGGCTTTCGACCGCGTACAGGAAGCGATCCATCAAATAAGAATTGAGCGCGATTTGCTGCAGCAGGCAAAAAGAGAAGTAACCGACGAAGCGGTGAGAGTCCAATAAATGCGCTGGCAGGCGATGCAGCGCGCCTAGATAGAGTCCAGCGGCACAGAGGGCTGCCACGCAAATGCCAAAGACGACGGCCGCTTGCCGCGCCGCGGGTCCCAGGTTATCCGCGCGCCAGCCGAGCGTCTTCGGCGTGTCGTGGTGGACGGCAAAGCTGATCACCAGCCACACCGGAAATACGATCCACAAGCTCGGATGGCTGAACTGCAGCCGCCAGATGTACCAGCCGATGAAGACGGAGAATCCAATTCCTTCAGCGAGCGTGAAAAGTCGAGCGGTTTCCCTGTGCAACATACGAGGTTCAAGCTAGCGTGAGATAATTAGAGCTGCTGGCTGTTAGGTGTTCTTATGTTATAGCAGCTGGCGAGGTTGCGCGTAAAGACACGCGGAGCGAGCCGCTGAAGATGACACAAAAGCACAGAGTGGTGATCTTGGGAGGCGGCTTCGCCGGGCTAAACGCCGCCCAAAAGCTCAGGCGCGCTCCCGTGGTAGTGACTTTGATCGACCGGCGCAACTTCCATCTCTTCCAACCCCTCCTGTATCAGGTTGCCACCGGTTCGCTTTCACCCGGAGAAATCTCCGCTCCCTTGCGCGGCGTTTTGAGCAAGCAGAAAAACGCGTTGGTCCTGCTGGGGGAAGCCGCGGATATCGACCCCGACGCGAAGCAAGTGAAACTGCACGATGGCGCCGCATTCGATTACGATTCGCTGATCGTGGCCACCGGCTCGAAAACGTCCTACTACGGCAATGACGCATGGCGCGAATTTGCTCCGAGTCTGAAAACCATCGAGGAAGCAACGACCATCCGGCACAAGATTCTCTACGCATTCGAATGGGCTGAACGCTCTGCCACCGAAGCCGAAGCTCGCGAGTGGCTCACCTTTGTCATCGTCGGCGCTGGCGCGACCGGGATGGAATTGGCCGGCGCCCTCGCGGAAATCGCCAACGAAACGCTCAAGAACGACTTTCGGCGCATCAATCCAAAGGAAGCACGCATCATCTTAATGGAGGGCGGGAGCCGTGTGCTCGCCGCCTACCCTCCGGACCTTTCCGAAAAAGCTGAAAATCTGGTGAAGCGCCTCGGGGTCGAGGGAATGAAAGGCGTGATGGCCACCGCCATCGACAGCACCGGCGTCACCTACAAGCGCGGCGACGCAACCGAGAAACTCGCCGCCAAAACCGTCCTGTGGGCAGGCGGCGTAATGACCACCAGTTTCGGCAAGAAACTGGCCGAGCGCACCAAAGCCGAAGCGGATCGCAGCGGCCGCGTCAAGGTCCAGCCCGATCTAACCATCCCGAGTTATCCCGATATTTTTGTGGTCGGCGATCTCGCCGCGGCACAAGGAAAAGATGGCAAGCCTCTTCCAGGAGTCGCGCAAGTTGCGATTCAGGGAGGTACTTATGCCGCAAAGACCATTCGCGCGCGTGTGGAAGGCAAGAAAGACTTTCCGCCATTTCGCTATTTCGACAAAGGCGACATGGCTGTTATCGGGCGCGCCGCCGCCGTGGCGAATATTTTCGGCCTGCATTTCTCGGGCTTGCCCGCCTGGCTCATCTGGCTATTCATTCACCTCATGTACATCGTGGAGTTCCAGAATCGCGTCCTCGTTTTTGTCCAGTGGGGCTTCGAGTATCTGACCTTCAGCCGCGGCGCGCGCCTGATCACCGGCTCCGGCGAAGGCGACCTCCAGGGGCAACCCCATCCGAACGACACGAATTCGGCGTGCAAGTAGCAACGCCTTTAGGCTAAATAGCACGTCCGTCAGGCGCTGGCTGTAGCCCGCCTAGTGGCACTTTTCCGTTCCCGAGTCCGCAAAATATTTTCCTGCTTCGGGAATGAACTGCCAGTCATACGCCCCCGCTCGCAACGTCAGCTTCAGCACCCCAAACGTGTCGGCGTTTTGCGATTCACTGTTCGGCTTGGAAAGCGCCATCGGCCGGTGATTTTTCCCGCCCGTGCCCACCACGAATTCGCGAATCCCGCGCGCTGCGTCACCCACTCCGTCCGGGTTCTGTGGAGCAAAGCGCTCATAGTTGTGGTCGTGACCGTTGATAACCACTTCAGCGTTCGCATCGTAAAGTGCCTGCCATAACGGCTTCATCTCCGGATCATTTCCATGCGCGCTGCCGGAGCTGAACAGCGGCTTATGAAAATACGCCAGCGTGCAGGCCGCGGGATGCGCAGCCAGATCGGCGCGCAGCCACCGAACCTCGCGCGAACCCGTGTCGCAACCCCCAATGTCCTTGCACTCGCTGTTCAGCGCGAGGATGTGCCACGTTCCCAACTCGTAACTGTAATAGCCATCCTTGGGTCCCGCCGCCGCGCCGAAGTAATCGAAGTACGGCCTCGCGCCCGCGGCGTGGAATTCGTGGTTGCCCGGCGCAGGCCGCGTTCGCGCCTTTACGCGGCCCCACGTTTTGTCATAACACGCCAGGTTCTCTTTCGATCCGTCGGGGTAAGCGAGATCGCCCACCGCCATTACCGTCCCCGGAATCTGCTCCAATAATTTCGCCGTGGCTTCCGCCCCCGAAAGATCTGTGCAGTCGGCGATGTCGCCGGCTCCGACAAGGACGGCCGGCTCATCCGACGCAGCCGGTTTTGCGGTAAGTCCTGCTTGACCGCTCGATAACGCGAGCAAACCGGACCAGCCGGCCGCGCACACCCCGCCAAACCATTTCAATCTCATGGCATCCTCACTGCTTGGAAGTCTGCCCCTGCCGACCTTAACACAGCTTAGATGTGCTTCTTGAGTTTCGAGCCCTGAAAAGGAAAAGCTCGCGGCGCTACTGCGAAATACCCGCCGCGAGCTCTCGTCTCATGAAACTTGCTACTCTGCCGACGAAGACCAGCGCATGCCGAACGCTACCGTGGGATGATAGTACTCGCGTTGGACCGGGTAGATTCCGCTGCCCTGGTAGAAACCGAAGACTTCGTTGCTCAAATTCAGCCCGTATGCAAAGAAGCTCAGCCCCTTATACAGGCGATAACTGCCTTGAACATCGAACTGCGTATGTGCGTATAAGTAGACATCGCCATTCGGGCCCTTTATGCCGAGGATGGGATCCTTGTCTGTGGCCGCGTCGATGTGCCCGTAATTATAGAAAAAGATGTTCTCGTCATTGTGGCTGACGCCAAAGCGCATGGAAAGGCGGGCCTTGTCGTAGGTAAACCCGGCGTTCCAGTTATTGGGGGCCTGGCGCGGTAAAGACGGGTGATCAATTCTGCCA
>CATPAM010000188.1 GCA_955651735.1 Candidatus Acidiferrales bacterium
ATTCATAGAGACGCTGGGGATTTCGCCGGGCCAGCTGTGGGACCGTGAGCACGCCCAGAATCTCAAAATCGCGAAGCATGGCGGGGCCGATGGAGATCAAATCCGAAAGTTTGCGGGGGTCTGAGCGCATAAACAATCTCCTTGACATGGGAATGGCGGCGAAACTAAACTCAACTAGTCTAATTTAGACTACTAGAAAAAGGCAAGAAGAAAAAAAAGGAGGATGGCATGCCAGAGAGAATCTATCGGGTGGACAAGTTCATTGTTCCCAGCGACGCGCCGGATTCACTCGCTCTTCAAGGCGCAACCAGGTTTCCTCCAAGACTTCGTACTGCAGCAATCCTCGGGTGCCGGCGAATTCAACTTCGTCAACATAGTGGAATGGGCCAGCCAGGAGACTATCGAGAATGCGCGCGCCGCGGTCCTGGCGCTTCACCGGGAAATGAACTTCAATCCGCAGGAAATGTTTGCCCGCATCGGCATAAAGGCCGATCGCGCGAACTACAAACGGCTTGAAGCATGAAGGCTGCACGTAGGAATCCGTTCTAAGGTGAAGCTTCAGGGGAGACACAATGCCGAAAAGAATGCAAATGCGCACAGCTCGCCTGGCAGCGGCCACGGTCTTAATCGCATTTCTGAGTTTGCAGAAGCCAAATCATGCGGAGGAAAAGAAAGCCATGAACACGAACGTGAAACGCATCACCCCGGTGCTGTTTGTGAAGGAAATCGAGCCGGTCTTGCCCTTTTGGGTGGAGAAGCTCGGCTTCACAAAGACCATCGAAGTTCCGCAGGGGAATAGGATCGGATTTGCGGCCTTGCAAAAGGGCCAAACCGAAATTATGTACCAGAGCTATGCGAGCGTCGCCGAGGATATGCCCCTGATTGCGGAAATTCACAAAGGGCCGACGTTCTTGTACATCGAGGTGGATAATCTGGACGCGGTTCTGAGCGCGCTGAAAGACGCTAAGATCGTTCAGCCGGAGCGAACCGCGTTCTACGGCATGCGCGAAGTCGGCTTCCAGGAGCCCGGAGGGCACTACGTCACCTTCGCGCAGCCGGTAGCCGCTGCGCAGCACTGAAGATTGCCAAGTAAGGTGGCCATTGGGCGGCAACCCGCGCCAGGTCGGGCTGCGCGCCTGCAGGGAGGGAGCGAAGATCCCGTTGACGTTATTCTTCGTGGGCGAGCGGCTTGCCGTCGGGACCGACCTGGACCTCCGATTTCTTGCCGCCCTTTGTTACTTGCGCCTCGTAAGCGACGAGCTTGTCTTTCTTGGTGATGGTTTCAACCTTGACGAGCTTGCCCTGGCCTGCTCTTGCCTGCAGCCCGGCTTTCACGTCCGCGGGCAGCGCATCCATGGCGACTTGTTCTTCCACTTCGACAATGGCGCCGTTGGTGTCGATGAGTACGTCTCTGCTGTGCCCATTCACGATCATTTCGGCTTCGTAGTAGGTCTGCCCTTTTTCGTTTTCCTTAGAAAAACCCTTGATCGTGGCGCCGACGCTTTGCGCAGCGACGGTCTTTTCCACCGCTGCGGGCAGATCAGAACGCTTGATTTTCTTTTCCTGCGCAGCGACTGAAGCTACAAATGAAAGGCCAACAATAAGCATGATTGTGCGGGTGCTTTGGGTGTTCACGGATCAACTCCTAATTTAAGTCTCGGTTGCTTTATGAATCCGAGAGAAGTGTGCTCGTACCGGGATAAACAGAAGATAAATCAAAGGCTTGCATTTTGCTATGTACCTGAGTACATTGGTACCACAGACAGGAGGTGCGAGTGAGTGGCGATCGGAAGTTGGTTGTGGAGCGGGTGCAAACCGGCGTGCGTATGGAGAAACGCTTGCTCAAGGTGCTGAAGGCCCTGGCGGAGTACTACGATTTGACGCTAGGCGATTTGCTCGAGGGCATTGTGCTGCACGCGTTCGATGGAAAATGCCCGTTTGGGGCGAACTCGCTGCAGCGCATCAAGGACCTCAAGAAGTTCTATGACTTGGATCTGGACAGCAGCGCAAGCCATCGCCTGACAGAAGCCGCAAAGACGGCGCCGGGCGGAAAGGGAAGGCAAAGAAAATGAATTCACAGGCCAGGCCGAGAGTGGCGGTGGGATTGCAGTGGGTCGTTGGGCTTGCGCTAATCGTGGAATCATTGCGCTTGGGGCTTGATCCGACCGCAGTTCGTCATTTTGCGCAGGCCGGCATGCCCTTGTGGATGCGCCCGGCGCTGGCATGGACGGAAATTGCGGCCGCAATCTTGTTCTTGGTGCCGTTTACGACGGTGCTGGGCGGTTACTTACTGCTGGTGATTTTCTTTTTCGCGGCAGCACTGCACGTCTTGCATGGCGAATACGACATTGGCGTGCTGCTGGTGTATAGCATGGCGGTGCTGGCAAGCCTGGCTTACCGGGGCGGCACGAGATCGGAAGTGGCGCATGACGGACGATGAGCTGCTGGCGGGGTTTGAGAATGGCACGCTGCCGAATGAAGCGTTTCATCACGAAGAGCATGTACGGGTAGCGTTTTTATATTTGCGCCACTATTCGGCTTTGCAGGCGTTGCAACACTTTTCGACTGCGCTCGAGCGATTTGCGGCGGCACACGGGAAGACCACGCTATACAACGAGACGGTGACCTGGGCGTACCTCTTGCTGATTCGGGAGCGGATGGCGCGGGCAGAATGGACGCAGAGTTGGCCGGAGTTCCGCGCCGGTAATGCGGACTTGTTTGACCGCAAGCGCGATATTTTGAAGAAGTACTATCAGACCGAGACGCTGCAGTCGCAGTTGGCTAAGCGAACTTTCCTGTTTCCGAATCGATGCGAAGATAGATAGCGGCGGGCGAGAAACGGGCATTGGCGGCGTTTGCTTGGCGCACGGTTGATCCGGTCTTTGAGCGCCCTGTTGTCCAGCCCTTCCCTGGGCTAGGCGTGAAGATTACTTACGGACGGCATAGTGCAGCTTGACCACGCCGTCTGTGAACTTCGTGCAGGAGATCAGTTTTAGTGCCACGGTGCGACGGCCGCGCGCGATCAATGGAATGCCTTCGCCTATAAGTTTGGGAATCATGTGAATCATGAACTCGTCGATCTCACCTTCGTTGAGAAACGACGCAATGATGCCGGCGCCACCCATCATCCAGATGTCTTTTCCCTGTTTCGCGCGCAGACGGGCTGCGAACGCTTTGATTGGTGTGTTCACGAACTCCACGCCGGCCGGCGCTGCCGATTGCGGCAGACTGCGTGTGAAGACATAGTTCTTAACTTTTGTATCGAAGGCCGACGCGGTCAGGCCTTTCTTTTGCAAGTCGAGCGCCGTAGCGCACGTCTTCCTGCCCCACAGGATCGTGTCGATCGATTTATAGAACGCACCCATACGGTAGTTGCCCTTCGGACGCGGGCGGTCGAGCCAGTCGACGGAGCCGTCGGGCCGGGCAATAAAGCCGGCACTCGCGGCGATGTAGACGATGATTTTTCGCTTGTGGACCATAACGCAGCAGTGACCCAATCCTAATGCGCAACGCCTTAGGATTTCCATCAAGCGGGCTTAGGGAAGAAGGCCCTCGCCCGTCGCGTGCCCGTCGCGTTTCGTTCACGAATCCAGACTTTCACCACGGGCTGCTAGACCGCATCCTTGCGAAGAAACGTTTTCCGCGGTGGTGCGTCTCTACCTATAGATATCTAGGAGAGAGGTGTCGGCGACCGGCACGAAGGAGAAGCATGGGGCAAGGCAAGAACGATGTTTTGTCGGGAACGCTGGCTTTGTTGGTGCTGAAGACGCTGGCGCGAGAGGCCATGCACGGATACGGCATCACGCTGCATATACAGCGCGTTTCCAATGAGGTGCTGCGCGTGGAGGAGGGATCGTTGTATCCGGCTTTGCACCGCCTGGAGCAGGACGGTTGGATTCGCGCGGAGTGGGGAGTCTCGGAG
>CATPAM010000189.1 GCA_955651735.1 Candidatus Acidiferrales bacterium
TGTCAACAATTTGTCGATCATTGTCAATCCGTTGTTTCTCAATGGTCTGTAATTGGGTTTGTAGGTGTTTCTTGTGTTCATCATATTGTGCTTGTAATGCATGGATTTCATTGAATTTCTGACTATTGTCTTCTTCTTTTTCTTCAAGCCGATTTCTCCGAGACCAGCACTTGTTGGGGCATGTCCGGCACGGGATGCAGAGTTGTCTTCGCAAATCCCGCGTTGCGAAACATCTTCTCATACTCCGCGAACGTGTAAGCATCGCCGGAGTCCGTGTTGGCCAGCATTATCAGGCTGAATGCTGCCGCGGTCGGCGGCGTCACGCGATCTTCATTGGGCACGAACTCCAGTGTGATGGCTTTGCCGCCCGGCTTCAGCGCACTGTGCACGCGCCGCATGAGCTTCTCGCAGGTGGGCATATCGAAGTGATGAAAAATGTTGGTCAACAGCACGTAATCGTAGCCGTTGCCCAAATCCGTCTCAAACGCGCTTCCTTCGCGCACGCTGTAGCGATCCGCCACGCCAAATTTCTGGGCGTTCTCCCGCGCCACTTGCAGCACCGCCGGCCAATCCAGCGCGACGATTTCGGCCCTGGGATTTTTCCGCGCCAGGATGATCCCATACATGCCGTGTCCCGCCGCAATGTCCAGCACTTTGGCGGGCTTGCCTTCTGCGGCGCACAGCAGACCAGCAATAAATTCGGATGAAGGCACGGTAAGCGGGGCAATAGAGCGCGCAAACGCCACCCAGAATTCATCATTGGGTTTGGTGTTGTCGCCTTCCGACCAAACCGAACCGCCGTTGCGCACCGCCAGCGTCAACGAATCAAAGATGCTGCGCGCGCGCTCAGTGCCTAAAAATCCCGCCATCGACGCCAGGCACGCTGGCGATTTGCGGTCCAGAAAAATCGCCGATTCCTGCGTCAGCGCATACTTCCCTTGGTCCTTGGTCAGGAATCCTTGAATGGTCAAGTAGTCGCAAAGAATACGCACGCCTTTTTCTGACGCCCCGGTTTTTGCGGCGACGGCCGCGGCAGAATTCGCGTCGGCACCAATCGCAGTGAACAAGTCCAGCTCAATTGCCGTCCGCAACACTGCGGTTTGCTGGAAAGCATTCAGCGCGTGAAAAATTCGTTCCGGCGTGGGCCGTCCCGCTGTCGATGGTGTAGCCACAGAGTTCCTCCGTCGTTCGTAAGTGCGTCTATTCTACACGTGGCCCAGCCAAAAATGATTGCTCGCATCGCGCCACTGCTGGCATACTGCCTCACCCCGCACATCTGGTAACACAGGCACCTTGCCGGTGCTTGGACGAGGCTCGCAAGCATGAAGCGCGAATATCACCGCTGGCGTTCGCCGCGTCTGGGCATCGAACTGGGCGTCGTGGTCTACGGCCACTGGGGACCGCCGCTGCTCGGCTTTCCCACCAGCGCCGGCGACGAGTGGGAGCTCGAAGGGCAGGGCATGATCGGCGCTCTCGGCGACTTTATCGACGCCGGCAAAGTGAAATTTTTCAGCATCAATTCCATTAACGGGCTTTCGTTCTACGACCAGTCCGCGCATCCCTTTCACCGCAGTTACGTGCAGTCCGTCTTCGACTCCTACTTGCGCGAAGAAGTCGTGCCCTTCATCTGGAGCAATTGCCAATCGCAAATCGGTATCTCCACCATGGGCATGTCTTTCGGCGCGTACCACGCGGCCAACTCGCTCTTCAAGCATCCGGACGTCATCAAGCGCTGCTTCGCGATGTCTGGCGTATACGACCTGAAGAATTTCATGGACGGGATGTACGACGACAATTTTTATTTCAACAATCCCGTCGACTACCTGGCCAACCTCAGCGATCCGTGGGTGTACGAGCAGCTCGCCTCCTGCGACATTCACATTGCCACCGGCACCGGCCAGTGGGAAAACTCCGGCCCGTCGTATCGGCTCTCCGAAATCCTGGCCGGCAAAGGCATTCGCCATTCCCTCGATAATTGGGGCCCGCAAGGCGGCCATGACTGGCCGTATTGGAAGCACCAGATGCGCGAATACATCTCCCGCCTTTTCTGATTTCCTTGGCGATAGAAAGTGGGTAGTGGGCAGTCAGCAAGTGGGTAATGGGTGGTTGTTCGGGTACCCACGCCTCCGAGATGTCCCGTAGTAACGAGCAAACGCGGAGAAAAGCAAAATCAATGGAATAGCGCGGTTCCCGTTATGGTATATCGGGGGGAATGGTAAAGGAGGAGCCCATGCCAGAGGTTGTGTATGTGTCCAAGTCGCGGTTGGAGCGGAAGCAGGGGCCGCTGCGCGTGGCGCATTTGCCGGGTGAGTCGCAGCCGGTCATTTATAGCGTGCATGGGGCGATTGCCGAGCACTACAAAGTGGATCCGGCGAAGCTTGGGGAGTCGCACGCAGCGACCATCGATTACGTTATTTCGGCGACCGCGGGTTGAATGCTGGGAACCTTTGGAGGTGCGCTGGAAGCGCGCCAAATCGATGCCAGCGATGGAAAGCTCACCGCGGAAGTCACCGGCGAAGTAGAAACCGAGGACGACGTGCTGGTCATCCGGCGGATCCACGTAGCGATGCGGCTAGTTGCCGCGACGGACCTCCAGGACAAGATCGAGCGCGTCCACGGCATTTACGCTATGAACTGCCCGCTGTACCGGACGTTGCATAAGGCCATCCAGCTCACGTCGTCGTATGAGCTCGTGCCCAGCAGCGCCGCACATTAGGCTGCGACCCTCAAAGGGCTTAGTTGGAATGGCGAGGTAAACTCGCGGCTACAAGGGTGGGGGCCACACTGAGTCGCGCTTGCGCCCTGGCCGCCCTAAAGGACGGCCTCTACAGGGCCTGCGCCCTTATTCTGCGCCCGCTTTCCTCGTGCGGCCTTCTTTTAGGAAGGTGCCTTTTTCCAATTCGGTGAAGGCCTGGCGGAGCTGTTCTTGGGTGTTCATTACGATGGGGCCGTACCAGGCTACCGGCTCTTCGAGGGGCTTGCCGGAGACGAGGAGGAAGCGGATGCCTTCGTCGCCGGCTTGCACGATGACTTCGTCGCCGCGATCGAAGAGGACAAGCGAGCGATTGTCGGCGGCCGAGGGTGGGGCGGTGTCGAGCCAGCCCACCGACTCGGTGGGGACGGAGAGGGGCTCGCTGGCGTTGCAGAATTTGCCGGAGCCTGCGAAAACGTAGGCGAAGGCGTGGCGGGTGGTCTCGACGGGCAGAGTTTTCCTGCGGCCGGGGGCTACGGACACATCGAGATAGACGGGATCGGCGGCGATGCCATCGACCGGGCCGCGCTTGCCCCAGAAACTGCCGCAGACGAGGCGCACGTGCGTGCCGTCGTCGTCGGTAATCTGCGGAATGTCCGGGGATTTCACTTCCTGGTAGCGGGGCGTGGTCATCTTCAGAGAGGCGGGCAGATTGGCCCACAACTGAAAGCCATGCATTCGGCCGGCGTGATCGCCCTTGGGCATTTCCTGGTGGATGATGCCGCTGCCGGCGGTCATCCACTGGACGTCACCGGCGGCAATCGCGCCGTGGTTGCCGATGCTGTCGCCGTGCTCGACGGTTCCGGCGAGCACGTAAGTGATGGTCTCGATGCCGCGGTGCGGATGCCAGGGAAATCCGGCGAGATAATCCTCCGGGACGTCATTGCGAAAATCGTCGAGCAGAAGGAAGGGATCGAACTCGGTGGTGTTACCGAAACCAAAGGCGCGGCGGAGGTGAACTCCTGCGCCTTCCGTCGTTGGTTTGCTGCGGATGAGCCGCTTCACGGGTCGAATGGACATAACTGCCTCCCAAACAA
The DNA here is from genome assembly GCA_955651735.1 of Candidatus Acidiferrales bacterium. GTDB lineage: Bacteria > Acidobacteriota > Terriglobia > Acidiferrales > UBA7541 > Acidiferrum. The sequence goes on from CATPAM010000189.1 coordinate 3,790, forward strand.
ACATCCAACTTTGCAGTCTACGCGGCTGCGCCGGTACTGTCATTGGGGGAGTGGTTGGAACAGAGGTTCTCGGAGCGAGAACACTTGAGAGTGTCAGTCCATTTGGCGGGTGCGGACAGCCTTGACCGGATTTGTTACCAGATCGCCGAGTAGACCGAGGAAGCGCTTCATGTGAGGGAATTGGGCATGGGCGTCAAAGGCGCCTTCGTCCTTCCATGTGGAATGAAGGAAGAAGGTGCCAGAGGCGGCTTTCCTCGTAGAGATGGAGGTCGATGCAGCCAGGCTCGGCGCGAGTTGGTTGCAGGATCGAAAGCAACTCGTTGCGCAGCGAGTCGAGTTGGCCGGGTTTGACGTCAAAACGCACGAAGACGTGGAAAGACAAGGCACGCCGTTCCTTGCATCTGCTGCTCTATGTTGTGCCTTCCGCTTTTGCTTTGACCATGGCAAGGGCGGCCCGATAGAAGGGCTTCAAGAACTCGGCCGCCGCTGCGGGGCTCTTGGTGGCTTGCTCGCCCAGAAGACCCTGCAGGTGTCCGTCTTTGAGAAAAATGGTTTGCACCAGGATTGCAGCCGCTGCTTCGTTGCCCGCTTCCATGTTCTGTGCTCCTCCTAAATGGCTCTTTATTGGCGTAGCAGACGGAGTGTAGCACTTCGCGCAACGGTCGTTGGCGTACCTGATGAGGTTAGAGGAAATTTAAGGACGGGCGCAGGAATGCGCGTAGAATAGAAGCATGAGGCCAATGAAAACCCAATCGGCCGGGATTCTGCGCAAGATCGTTGGGTTTCATATGGATGTGGACCGCAACTGGGTGGCGGAACTGGAATGCAAGCATCAGAAGCTCGTTCGGAATGATCCGCCGTATACCGACCATCACTGGGTGACGACCGCGCAGGGCCGACTTGAGCATATGGGGCAGGAATTGAGTTGTTCGGCTTGCCGGCCCGGCGAGTAGTTTTCCTTCCGCGCGATCATTTATTTCATAGCTTTTTTCGGATGTCGTGATAGCCAAGGCGCGTGCCTTGTGGGTTCGGGTATACTTTTTGGCCGAAGGAGGCCTGATGCGCTCGCGCAGATCGCTTAGGTATCGCGTAGCCAGTTTTCTGCTCGTTCTGTCGCTGGCTGGGTGCTCGCGGCAGCCGGCTGCGCCGGGTTCTGCGCAGGTGTCCTCGGCGCGTCCCTCGATTGTGTTCATGACGGATTTTGGCACGGCGAACGATGCGGTGGCGATTTGCCGGGCGGTGATTTACGGAATCGCGCCGGACGTGCGAATCACGGACATAACGCATCAGGTTACGCCGTTTTCGATTGAGGAGGCTTCGCGCTTTCTCTACGGAGTGACGCCGTACTATCCGGAAGGGACGGTGTTTCTGGTGGTGATCGACCCGGGAGTGGGAACATCGCGGAAAGCGATCGCCGTGAAATCGAAGAAGGGCCAGTATTTCATTCTTCCGGACAATGGAGTCATCACGCCGGTGCTGGATCGCGACGGGCTGGAGTCCGCGCGGGAAATCACCAACCAGCATTGGATGATTCAGGCGCCGCTGTCATCGACGTTTCACGGGCGGGATATTTTTTCTCCAGCGGCCGCACATCTGGCGGAGGGCTGGGAGTTTGATTTGGTGGGGCAGCCGATGCAGCAGCTTGTGCGGTTGTCTCCCAAGACTTCGGTGACGTCCGCGAAGGGCATCGATGGAGATGCCATTGGGCTGGATGATCCTTACGGATCGCTGATCACGGACATTCCGGGGGAAGATTTCAAGCGGTTGGGTTACAACCTCGGGGATAAAGTGTCTGTGCAGATTAATAAGAAGGCCGTCGCGCTGCCCTACGCGAAAACGTTCATGGACGTTCCGGTGGGGGAATCGCTCCTGTACATTGATTCGCGGGGCCGGGTCGGGATCGCGGTCAACCAGGGCAGCTACGCGAGAAGATTCAACATCACGCCGCCTGAGAAGATCTTCATTCCGCGTAAAGGCGTGCCAATCAGAGTTCGCTGATCGGATTACGTGAGGCCCCCGACCGGGTAGCTGGGGGGCGGCCCGACACCGTCCCGATGTAACCTTTTCCCGATTAAGCGGTATTCCTCCATGCAGGGGCAAGACGCAGGCACGGAAAACGATCCGAGAATGCACTCGGCAACCGACGAGGAATTGATGTTGCAGGTGCGTGATGGCGCGGGTGAAACGCTGGGGGTGTTGTTCGACCGCTACCACGCGCCGCTATACAACTTTTACACCAAGCTGACCGGGGACCGAACGCTGAGCGAAGACCTGGTGCAAGAAGTGTTTTTGCGGATTCTACGGCACCGGAAGACGTTTAGGCAGGGGACTCCGTTTCGCGCGTGGATTTACCAGATCGCGCGGAATGCGCGGGTCGATCATTTTCGGAAGAGCCGGCCGCACGTGCCGTTCGAACCGGCGATGGCGCCGGCGGTGGCGCCGGGGAATCCGGCGCAGCAACTGCAGGAATCCGAGCTGTTGCACCGGGCCCTGATGGAGCTGCCGGAGGAAAAGCGCGAGCTGCTGGTGCTCTGCCGGTTTCAGGAGTTGCCGTATGAAGAAGTGGCGCGGCTGGTGGGGTGCGGAGTGGCAACGGTGAAGGTACGTATTCATCGTGCGCTGATGGAGTTGCGGGAAGTTTTTCATCAA
>CATPAM010000190.1 GCA_955651735.1 Candidatus Acidiferrales bacterium
AGAAGGGCGATCATCAGGCCTTCGGTCAGCAATTGCCGGATAATGCGCAGGCGTCCCGCTCCGAGGGCGATGCGAATGGCCAACTCCTTCCGGCGCCCCGCCGCGCGCGCCAACAGCAGGCCGGCTACATTGGCGCAGGCAATCATCAGAACAAATCCCACCGTGGTCATCATCACGGCTAAGGCGCTGCGAATTCCGAATCCATAAACCAGGAAATCCGGCAGCGTGCGCACCGCGGTACCCCAGCCTTTTTCCGTCTCGGGAAACCTTTCTCCCGCGCGGCGCCCCAGCGTGACCATCTCCACGCGGGCCTGTTCCAGACTTACGCCGGGTTTCAGGCGCGCGAACACGTACAAAGAGCGGTCGTTGTGGGCGGCTACGGTTTGATCCGCAGGGGTCAACGCCAGCGGGGTCCACAGTTGCGGCGTGAAGCCCAGCAAGCGGAAACTCGCGGGCATCACTCCGATAACCGTGTAGTTTTCCCGGTTTAGGCGGATGGCGCGGCCGACGACCGAAGCGTCGGAACCAAAGTGCTGCTCCCAGGTCTCGGAGCCGAGGATAACGACGCGGTTGTGCCCCGGCTGGTCCTCTCCCGTAGAGAAGGTTCGCCCGAGCCGCGGGGAGATGCCCAGCACGCTGAAATAGTTGGGAGACACCGCCGCAGAGCGGAGCGCCTCCGGCTGGCCAGACGCGGCGGGCTGGCCCTGCGAGGTCAAACTGACGGTGCGGTATTCATCCGCGGCGGCCATGTCCGTGAAAACGTCGTTTGCTTCGCGCCAGGCGAGGTAATTGGGCGCGGAGACAGGATACGCGTCGCGCTGGAAACCCTGTACCGGGTTGACCGAAGTAACCACCGCCACGCGCTCGGGTTCGCGGCCCGGCGGACGCCGCAACAGGAAAGCGCTCACGAGGCTAAACATCGTGGCGTTCACGGCGATGCCCAGTGCCAGAGTGGCCACCGCGATAGCCGTGAATCCCGGGTTCTTTCGCAGCATGCGTGCGCCGAGTCGCAAATCCTGCAAGAGCACTTCGAAAATCGGCACCCCACGCCGTTCGCGATAGCTTTCTTCCGTCTGCGCAACTCCACCAAGTTTCATCAGCGCCTCCCTGCGTGCCTCCTGCGGATTCATCCCGCGCCGCAAATTGTCGGCCACGTGCATTTGCAGATGGCTCTCGAGTTCGTCCGCAATCTCTTGATCGCTCTCGCGCTTGCGAAAGAGTCCGCCAAATCGCAGCAGCAACGCGCGCAACCAGCTCATCGATTTTCCTTTCGCGGAAACTTCGGTCCGACCCTCTAGCCTCGACCCTCTAGCCTCCGATCCTATTCATACCGCAACGCCACCATCGGATCGACCTGCGTCGCTCGCCGCGCCGGCAGCCAGGTGGCCAGCAGCGCGATGCACGCCAGCAGCAATGAAACGCCGCAAACGAGACCGCATCCATCGAGCTCAGGCCGAAGAGCGTCGCGGCCAGTAGGCGCGATACGGCTGCCGCTGCTGCAATGCCAGCCAAAATTCCGGCAGCGATCGGTCGAAAACCATCCTGTACGACTAGCCGTACCACCTGAAGGTCTTGCGCCCCAAGCGCCATACGAATACCGATTTCCCGCGTCCGCTGCGCCACGCTGTAGCTGACCATGCCGTACACGCCCATGCACGCCAGCAGCAGTCCCAGTCCCCCCACGATGCTGGCGAGAACTCCCCCAATGCGCGACACCACGAAATAAGGATCCATGGAGACCATCGTGTTCAACGGAGCCGCTATGACCGGAAGATTGGCGTCCAGGCGGCGAACCTCATGGCCGATCGCCGGAAGCAGCAGCCTTGGATCGCTTCCGGTGCGCACCAGCAAAGTGCTGGTCCATTGACGGCTCTGCGAAAGCGGCAAGTACAAATACGATTCGTCGATCTTGCGCAGGTCCAAACTGCGCACGTCTCGGGCAATGCCAATCACCTCACTGCTGGCAATGAACGGATCGCTTTCGCCGGGAAAAGACATCGTGCGCTTGTCCGATCCGATTCTAATGCGCTTGCCGATCGCATCTTCGTTTGGCCAGAAGCGCGCAGCGGTCGCTTCGCTGATGACGACTACCGGTGCCTGTCCCTCAGCCTCGCGCGGGTTGAAGAGTCGCCCACGAACGATGGGAATGCCAAGCGTCTCAAAGTAATTTGACGTCACATAGCTATAGCCGGCCGCCGGCGGTTCGCTTCCGCTCGCATCAGGGGCAGGGAGCACCGCACCCTCGGGGGCAACTGGCACCCATCGAATACCGCCGACAGGACCGCGAGAAGCTTGCGCGACAGACGACACGCCCGGAAGGCTGGCAATTCCCTGAATAATGTCGCGATTCAGTTGCAACAATCGCGCTTGGGAGTAATGAAGATTCGATGGATCGTACCTTTCCAGCGACACGACATGGCGTGTCTCGTAGCCGGGGTCAATCCTGAGCGCGCGTTGCGAGCCGCGCAGCAGCAGCGCGGAGCTGATGAGCAGAACCAGGCAAGCTGCCATCTGCCCTGCAATGAGCAAACCGCGCAAGCGCGAGCTACTCGGCCGCTGGCCAAACGCGCTGCCCTCTTCCTTCAACGCGGAATTCACGTCAGCCTTCGACGCTTGCAGCGCCGGGCTTAAGCCAAAAGCGATTCCCGCGCCGCAGGAAACCAGAACGGTGTACGCAAAAATGCGCACGTCCGGAGTAAGCTCCAGCGCGATAGTGCCCCAAAACGAAGGCAGAGCCGAAGCAATCTGCAGGATCAATAGGTGCAGCATCCACCTGCCCAGCGGCAGCCCGATGGCTCCGGCCAGAAGCGCGAGCAACATGCTCTCGGTGAGCAATTGCCGCAGCAGCCGCCATCGGCCCGCGCCCAGCGCGAGCCGCACCGCAATCTCCTTGCGTCGCGCGACCGCCCTGCCCAGCAAGAGGCTCGCGACATTCGCGCAAGCGATCACCAGAAGCAGCCCTACCGCGGACATGGCGGCCGCCACCACACCCCACATCTCTGGTTCAATGGCTGCCAGATTGTTACTCGCGGACAGAACCTTCACGCCTTTGTTGCGTTCCGCTTCCGGGTAAGCTGCCCGCAACTGCCCGGCGAGAACATTTAGCTCCGCTTGTACATCGGACAGAGGGGCTCCCGGCCGCAAACGCCCCCCTGCGTACCCCGCAGACACGAGCCGGTTCGTAAAGTCTTTCGCGGAGAATCCCAGGTTCACTTTGGCAGCTACCGGTGCCCACAAGTCTGGCACCGCCGGAAGCCCGGCCAGATAATTGAGGGGCGTCACTCCGGCAACGGTGAAACCGACGCCGTTGAGATGCAACACCGAGGCAACAACTTTCGGATCTGAGTGAAATCGCCGCTGCCAGAAGTTTCCGCTCATCAGCATCCCGCGCTCATGACTGTTCCTTGCTTGGAGTGGGGATGCCCATCCGCTTGCTCCTCCTCCTATGGGATAACCATATCACAGGCCGCTTGCCCTATGGGATGGCAATACAAGAGACGAAACTGGTCCCCAATTTGTTTCCTCACATTTCTGCTTTCTTTCAAAGCGAAGAACCC
>CATPAM010000191.1 GCA_955651735.1 Candidatus Acidiferrales bacterium
GGACTGCAGCTGCTCGAGCGCGCTGATCAACTCTTTCCCGCTGCGAAGAATACCGACCAGGCGCCACATGATGTCGCGGATGTTGGTTAAGGCCGCGGCTTGCGGATGTTTGGTGTTGTTGCGCCTTTTCGCTTCCGCCGGATCAGAGGCATTCGGTGCAATACTTCCGGGGAGCCCCGCGGCGTGTTTCTTTTTCACCGGAGCGTCTTTCATCATGGCTTGTCCGCTGCGCGCGCCAAATACCAATCCTTCAAGAAGAGAATTGCTGGGCAGGCGATTGGCGCCGTGAACGCCGGTCGCGGCGCTTTCTCCCGCGGCATACAGGCCGGGCAGGGAAGTGCGGCCCCAGAGATCGGTTTTCACGCCGCCCATCAAGTAGTGCGCGGCGGGGCAGACCGGCGCGACGTCACGCGCGAGGTCGACGCCGTAGCTCATGCAGGTTGCGTAGATTCGAGGGAAACGCTTCTCGACGAAGCCTTCGGGCTTGGCAGTCATGTCGAGATAGACATGTTCGCTGTTGGTGCGGTGCATTTCGCTGAGGATGGCACGGGCGACGACGTCGTGTGGCGCGAGTTCCTGCGCTTCGTTGTAGCGCTTCATGAAGCGCTCGAGGGTGATGTTGCGAAGGATCGCGCCTTCACCGCGGAGCGCTTCGGAAAGAAGAAAGCACGGCGCGCCCTTCACCGCCAGCGCGGTTGGATGAAACTGCATGAATTCCATATCCGAGAGCGCGGCGCCGGCATCGTAGGCGATGGCCATGCCGTCGCCGGTAGCGACCTCGGGATTCGTCGTTTCGCGATAAATCTGCCCGAGGCCGCCGGTGGCAAGGAGCACGGCTTCGGCCCGCAGTTCGTGCAGCGAGCCATCGAGTTCGTCGATGAAGCGCAGACCGACGACGGCGCTGGATTCGACGATGAGCTCGATGGTGAACGCATGCGAGCGCAGATGGAGATGAGGAATGCAGTGCGCGCGGGACAGGAGTGCGCGGCTGATTTCGCGGCCGGTGGAGTCGCCATGGGCGTGCAAGACGCGGGAACGGCTGTGCGCGGCTTCGCGGGTGAAGGCGAGCTTGGTGCCGGCGCGATCGAATTCGGTGCCCCACTCGATTAGGTCGGTGATGTACTTGGGGCCTTCTTCGACGAGCAAGGCTACGGCATCGGCGCGACACAGGCCGTCGCCGGCTTTCATGGTGTCCTGCTCGTGGAGGGAGATCTCGTCCTCATCGCTGAGCGCAACGGCGATGCCGCCCTGGGCCCAAGCGGTGGCGGAATCGCTGAGATCGGACTTGGCGAGAACCAAGACGCTACCGGATTGGCTCAGTTCGATGGCGGCGCGGAGGCCTGCGACACCCGATCCGACGACGGCGTAATCGGCATGATGGGTTTTGCGAGGGGCAGTCATGACGAGCGGCAGTGCCGGGCGCGTTTTATGGTAGCACGAAGCAAAGCGTGCTCAGCCGCAGCGGAGTGATTCGAATGGACGGGAGGAAAAAAGATAACGCAGAGGCGCAAAGGGCGCCGAGAAGCGCAGAGAAGATGGCTGTGCTACATTTCCTAGGTTCACCCAATGAAAACAAAACGCATTTTGGTGCAGTCCGTGGCGGGCCCTTATCTTGTGGTGTGTGGCGCGGGAGTATTACGCCACACGACGAAGGAGTTCGCGAAGCTGGGGAGATTTTCGAGCGTACACGTCGTATCGTCTGCGAAGGTGTGGCGGGCGATTGGCAAGAGCGCGCAGCGGGCTCTCGGTGTGCGGAATCGCGGCGCCGTTCATCTCATGAATGATCGTGAAGCCGCAAAGAATTTGCGGACCGTCGAATTGCTCACGCGCGACCTGGTGAAAGGCGGCGCGGACCGCAAATCGTTGTTGATTGCGGTGGGTGGGGGAGTGGTGGGAGACGTCGCCGGTTTTGTTGCTGCATCGTATCTGCGCGGGGTCGCGCTCGTGCATGTGCCGACGACGGTAGTGGCGCAAGTGGACAGTTCGATTGGCGGGAAGACGGGGGTGAATTTGCCGGAGGGGAAAAACTTGGTCGGAGCGTTCTACCCACCGCGGCTGGTGCTTTCCGATCCTGAGGTGCTGCGGACGCTGCCGGAGCGTGAATTTCGCGGCGGTCTGGCGGAAATTATTAAGCACGCGGTGATCGCGGATGCGGAGATGTTTGCATACCTCGAGAAAAACATGGAAAAGGTAAAGCGCCGTTATCGCGCGGCGCTCGATTATCTGATTCCGCGCAATGTCGCGATCAAGGCGCGGGTGGTGACGCAGGACGAGCGCGAATCGGGATTGCGCGAAATACTCAATTTTGGCCACACCTTCGCGCACGCGTTGGAAAGCGTTACGCACTACAAGCGCTACCAGCACGGAGAAGCCGTTGCCTGGGGCATGATGGCGGCGGCGCTCCTGGGACACGAAATCGGCGTGACTCGCGCGGATGACGTTTCGCGGATTGTCTCGCTGGTGCGGCGTATGGGGCCCCTGCCGGGGTGGCCGCGCGTTCCGGCGGGCGCGTTGCTCGAGGCGATGCGCTCGGACAAGAAGACGCGCGATGGGAAGCTGCGATTTGTCCTGACGCCACGCATCGGCAAGGCGGCGTCGTACGATGGCATTCCGCTGGCTGCGGTGGAGCGCGTGGTGTGCTTTGCTCCCCATTTCTTCTGCGATTCCGGCCAGGTCAATGCCTGAAGCCACCGCTCCTGCAAAGGGAACTCACCCGGAAGGCGCGCAAAGCGAAGCAGATGCTTCGCGCAAAGTCCGCGAGATGTTTACGGAGATCGCGCCGCGCTACGACTTCCTCAATCACCTGTTGTCGCTGGAACAGGATCGTGTGTGGCGCTCGCGGACAGCGCGGCGTCTCCGGCCAATCTTGCAGCGGCGCGATGCGCGGGTGCTCGATCTTTGCTGTGGCACGGGCGATCTTGCTTTTGCGCTGGCGCGGAGTGGTCCGGCGCAGGTTGTGGGTGCGGATTTTTCTCACGCCATGCTGGCGCGCGCGCATGCGAAGAGCAAAGCTCATGCGCAGGACGCCAGGGTGAAATCCGCTGCGCCCATGGTCTTCTTCGAGGCAGATGCTCTGGGGCTTCCATTTGCCGATGCTTCGTTCGATTTGGTTACAACCGCTTTCGGTTTTCGCAATTTGGCCAACTACGACAGCGGAATGCTCGAAATCCGGCGCGTGCTGAAGGACGGAGGGACTCTTGCCATTCTGGAATTTACCGAGCCACCGCCAGGCCTGGCCGGCGATCTTTATCGCTGGTACTGCCGGACGGTGCTGCCGAAGATTGGGGGATTGCTCTCTGGGAACCCGAACGCGTACAAGTATTTACCAGCCTCGGTGGCGCGCTTCTTTCACCCTGACGAGCTGGCCTCCGTCATGCGCAAGGCGGGATTTGCCTCTGTGGACTATCAGCTGTGGACGATGGGCTCTGTAGCGCTCCACACCGGAATCAAGGCTTAGCGCTGCACCAGCGTCACTCTTCCAGGCCGGCGGCACGAATTTTCGCTAACAGCGTTTTGGGTGAAACTCCGAGGCGTTCGGCGGCGCGCGTTTTGTTCCATTGGCAGTCGCGCAGAGTGCTCTCGAGCAGGACGCGCTCGACGTGACCGGCCGCGCGCTGCGTGACTTCCTCCAGTGAGCCTTCCCAACTGAATTTCTCCGGCAGCATCCCTTGGGGCAAGCTCTCCGCATCCGGTTTGGGCGAAGGGAGTTGCAAGCCGGTGGCGCGGATGGTCAGCCCATCGGCAAGAATAACGGCGCGTTCCAGAGCGTTCTGCAGTTCGCGGACGTTTCCGGGCCAGCGATACTCGAGGAGCCTCTGTTTCGCATCGGAGGAAATCTCGAGGCCGGGTTTGGCAAATTCGCGGCTGAATTTGTCGAGAAAATAGTCGGCCAGCAGCAATACATCGTTTCCGCGGTCGCGTAAGGCGGGGATCGTAATGGGCACCGCGGAGATACGGAAGTACAAATCTTCGCGAAACAACTTCTCTTGCATTAGCTTCTGGAGGTCGCGATTCGTCGCGACGACGATGCGCACGTCGACTTCGATCAACTGCGTGCCGCCCACGCGCTCGAAGCGGCGTTCTTCCAATACGCGCAGCAGCTTGGCCTGGATGGCCAGGGGCAGCTCGCCGATTTCGTCGAGAAACAGCGTGCCATGGTGGGCGAGATCCATCTTGCCAACTTTACGCGCGCCCGCTCCAGTAAAGGCACCGCGCTCGTGACCGAACAATTCGTTTTCGACGAGCCCCTCGGGAATTGCGGCGCAGTTCAGGGCCACGAAAGGTTGCTCGCGGCGGTTGGACAAATGATGAATGGCGCGGGCGAAGAGCTCCTTGCCCGTGCCGCTTTCGCCCAGGAGCAGCGCGGTGGAATCGGTCGCGGCGATGCGCTGAATCTGCTGGCTGATTTCGCGAATGGAAGCGTGCTCGCCGACGATGCGGGGAAATCCGTAACGAGCGGTGTACTCTTCGCGGAGCAGCAGATTCTCGCGGAGCATTTCCTGTTGACGCGCGGCGCGTTGCACCAGGAGTTTGAGATGGTCGAGGTCGACCGGCTTTTGGAGGAAATCGAAGGCGCCTTCCTTCATGGCCGTGACGGCTTCTTCGACGGAGCCGAACGCGGTGAGAAGA
>CATPAM010000192.1 GCA_955651735.1 Candidatus Acidiferrales bacterium
CCGCTACATCGCGCCCCTGCACCGTCATCAGCGGGACGACGAGGCCTGGTACATCCTCGAGGGGCGGATGCGGTTCAGCTTCGAAGGCCGCGAGTTCGAGGCGGGCACGGGCGAGCTGGTGCTCTCTCCACCCGGCGTGGCCCACACCTACTGGAACCCCGGTCCTGGGCGCCTTCGGTACCTGCTAATAATGACCCCCAACATCTTCCGCTTGATCGAGAGAATCCATGCTCTGAAGGAGCGGACTCCCGCCTCCCTTCAGCAACTGTTTCGAGAGCACGATTCCGAGCTTCTGTAGGCACCCTGCGGGAAACTACCCGCCTAACCTAATTGAAAACAATGCCTTACAGGCCACGTTGCAACTTTCCTTGCCCGCGCGGGTTTCCTGAATGTAGCAGTAAAGGATCTAAGAGGGTCCCCAGATGCGATACTTAAAGATGCGATATCTAAGGCTTTTCGGTTTACTCGGCATTTGTCTCGGTATTTGTCTCTTCTCGGCTTCTAACGCGCAAGCCCAGCGCGTCACTTTCGGCGTTGGAATTGGAGCCCCCGCCTATTACGGCCTCGCGCCAGTCTGCGCTTACGGCTACTACGATTATTATCCCTACGCCTGTGCCCCCTATGGCTTCTACGGGCCTGATTGGTTCGCCGGCGGCGTCTTCATCGGCGCCGGACCTTGGTATCACGGTTATTACGGACACCGCGGCTATGGCTACCATGGTCGCGGTTACTACGGTCGTGGATATGGCTACAACGGCCGCGGCGGGTATGGACGTGGATTCGATCGCGGCTATCGCGGCGGCGACTTCCACGGCGGCAACGGCTTCCGTGGCGGTGGCAACTTCCGCGGTGGCGGAGAGTTCCACGGTGGTGGCGGCAGCTTCCACGGCGGTGGCGGCGGTCACGGCGGCGGACGTCACTAAGAACTTGAAAAGGGCCGGCGATCTTTCTTGCCGGCCCCTTCTGTTTTTCCTTGCTGCTCACTATCGAATCAGTTACAGTCTCTTCCGGGTAAATTTACGTTCAAGCGGCAGTCAACCTGCCGCTTTTTTCTTGTCCGACGGCTTATCTCCTCGGCTAAGTCCTTTGGAATGCTCACTTCCGAGAAACGGCGGATCTTGCACGATGGTGCTGCAAATAAGTCCTGTGGCATAGTTCGGCTTCTCGGCTTTCTCAAACCACTTGGCCCGGTCACGAAACACCCTGATGTGGTCGGAGCGGTACGCAAAATCCCGTAGCGCTTCCATGGACTCCCACACCGACATATTCACGATCACCAAGGGATCATCGCTGTAAGGGATATCCGTCGCATTGCCCGAGTCCGACTGTAGCCGCCACACAAATCCCGGCGCGGAATCCGCCAGCGCATTAACAGGGTCCAGTTGCGCCACGAACTCCGCAATTTTCGGATCGTCCAGCGGCGCGACCAGCCGCCCAATATTGATTTGCGCCAAATGGTAATTCATTTGAGCTCCCACACTTCCTTCACTGCTTGGCTTCCGCCCGAGTCAGCAAAACCGCCGTGGCCGACGCCATGGAATCGTAATATCCAACGAAACGCCGCGGCTCCTCCGCCTTGTAAGGGCGTAGATTGTGAGCCCAGCGAAAGCCAATCGGTTGATACCACAACTCAGCCTCCACGTGGAACGGGCCTTGCGCATTTCCGGTGCTGACGGAATACTGCACCAGACTTCCCGCATCCGTGAAATTCGGATCGTCGGCAGCATCGCCCACCACCGCAATGTCCGGCTCGGCAGTCTCTTTCTTGAAACCGCTCGGCAGCAGCCGATTGTCCTTCAGATATCCGACCGCCGAAAGCAAACCAGTAGTAACCTGGCCAGCTCCATCTTTCAGAATCGGCTCGTAGATTTGTACCTGGTCGCTGCTGGTAATTTCGCGATAGTGCGGCTCAAATCGCGCCGCGTCCGTATCATTATCGTTCCCCTCGATCGATCCATCCGCGTGCAGCGCGCCCGATTCAAACACCTTGTTATCTTGTGCATCGCGAACCACCACGTGCAGCCATGCCCGGCGCGACGGGTAAGCCGTGGGCATCTTGTGTCCCGTCAAATTCTGCACCAATACTTGCACCTGAAGTCGCTCCGCGACCGACTCCACCTTACGAATACTGACGCGGGCCGCTTGCGACTGCAGAAACGCCACCGTCTTTTCGGATTGTGCCGTTAGTTCGGTGGGCAGCGCCACCACACTCAACTCCTTGCGGTATAAGTTCAGCATCCTCAGCATGAAAAAATTCGCCGCTACAAAGGTATGCTGATGCGCTCCCTCACGCGGAACGCCGAGCACCGCGGTGATGGGCACCTGTCCATGAATTTCCGGCATGTGGCACGACTGGCAACTGCTCCTATCCCGATAGTCGCTGTGCAGCCATTCCGGGTACGGCATCTGTTCCGGCAATGAGCCAGTCTCTTTCCCGCCCGGCCCGAGAGCCCGAGTTTTCAGAGTGTGGCAGGTGCCGCACAGTGCGGAATCACGGATATGCGCATCTTCCGTCGGGCGAAACCCTCCGGAGGACGTATGCATAATGCGTTGTCGACCTCGATCGATAGCGAAGGGGCCGTATTCCGGATGCTCGTTCTTTGATGACGGCGGATTGACAACGAATCCTCCGTTGAAACTTTCCGGAGTGCCCAGCTTTTCCTTCGCAATCTGGTGACAGACCGAGCAAGACACGCCATCTTCAGCCTTGGCGTTGTCCTTATGGTCTCCATCAAACGGAAGGTGCGAAAAAATTTGCCCCTTGCGGCCTTCTAGCCTTGCTTCGAAGCGCGTAATTGGCATGTGACAGATCGAACATTCATCCTCTATCGCGGCTTGCGATTCTGGATGATCCATTGATTCGCGCCGCACACTCCCCTGCCAATAGGGGTCGCGCGACGAATTACCCATCATGCTGGAGCGCCAAGCGAACCCGATGGAGACATCCTCACCAGAAGGCGTTACGATTCCGTTGTGGCAAGCGAGGCAGCGGTCCGAAGTTTGAAAACTCGGCTTGGCGGCATTGTGCTGTCCGCCACCGTCGACAAGTCGAGGTGAACTCAGCAGCCCCAATACAATCATTGCGTAGCAAGTCCTTTTGCCCATTACCAGCCTTCGTTCAGCCGCCCGTCCTGCCAGTCCCATAGAACGTAAAACACTATTTGTATCCCACGTCCCGCAGTGTTGTTGACCGGGACACGGACGCCGAGATTGGCCCGGACGTGTTGCCTCCTGCTAATCGTCACTTGCATTTGCGGCAGCACGTCCCAATTCATCTTCGCGCTGTCCACCAGATCCCTGGCTCCCAGAAACTCCACCATGGGCGACCACAATCGCCCCAAACCGTGATTCGCCGCAAAACTCTGGCCGATGGCCGTATTGAAAAATATGGATTGCGGGGCAATCTGCGTATGACGCGGCAAGTCCGCGCCGAGCTGCGTCTGTAAAAAAGTATTCGACCGAAAAAGCTGGTCAAAAGCGGCAAAGGTTTCGAAGGTGGTTGTTCCGGTCCCGAAGCCTCGCGCCTTGTTGCCGGTTGGCAAAATAGCACCGCCAAACAAGCTCAGAATCGATCCCGACCGCAAGCTCGAAAACATCGTCCGCTTCACGCCGAGTGTGGTGTCGCCAATACCGCCGTACCAGGTGTGACTCTGATCCTGAAAATTGATCGGGACGTCGATCTCAATCTGATTTTTCACTCCGAAGCGCTGTTCATGAATGATGTGGGTCGTGCCCCCTGGCGCGCCCTGCGCATTCAGCGCCGTGGAGATCACAACTTCATCTTCCGGATAGGCCTTCTCCGTAACCAACGCCCGGGGCAAATTCAATTCCCCACGCGGCCAGTGTGGATTCCGGCAGAAGCTTCGCAGCAACGCAATCACGTCATCGATCTGTTCAGAGGTCAGCGCCTCCCCGAAGGACGGCATAATATCGGAAAATCCGCGTGTCGGTCCGCCGTGAAGGATTACGTCTTTCCAGGTGGTGTTGGGTTCGGGAGTAGTTTGATCGCACGCTGTGAAATCCGGGAACGTCCGCGGCCGCTCGAATCCGGCAATCTCTTTCGCCGTCCCTCTCCCATCAGCGCCATGGCAAGCCGCACACGCCGATTTGAAGATCTGCTCGCCGGCTTGGGTCCGCGAACTGCCCTGATTCCCCGTTTGCCCGAACATCACGGCAAGCGGCGCGAGAGACCAGAACGCCACCCACCTGATCACTACCCGCACATGATTATTCATATCGGTGGCGATCGATCATCTCTCCTTTCCTCCTGGTCGGCTCGTACCTGCACACCTGCATCTCATAGTCCTGCGCCCGCGCACAACCGGCCACGGCCAGTGTCCCGAAGTAGAAATGCGCAGACATTATTCATCACTTGGCCCGAGTCGCGCCCAAAGACAGTAACGCGATTATTCGGATGCCGCAAATCGCTCCCGCAAATCCTTCGATATCCTCAAATTTTCACGTTTAGCCGGTTGCTCTTGCTCTGTTCATGTGGTAGTAACTTGCTCCATTCAGACTCGCTGTCGGTAGCGGGTCGGTTTGCGTGGTGGGGTGACCTCGCAGTCCTCTTCGGTGTCCCCTTGGTTTAGCGCACTGCGCTGAGGATGGCGTGTTCTGTCCGAATCTCGTTAGGAGGCTCTCAATGAGAAGCAGAGCGAGTAAATTTTCCTTCGTGGGATTGTTGGCGGCGCTGCTGGTAACTTTCCTGCCCGTTTCCGGCACCCACGCGCAGTCGACAACCGATGGCGCGATCGGCGGCACAGTCACCGATCAGTCCGGCGCGGTAGTACCCAATGCCGTGGTGAGCAGTCGCAATCTCGGCACGGCGAGCAGTACCAGCGGTGTCACCGATGGCAGCGGCCGTTACGTGCTCGCTCATCTCCGGCCCGGCTTGTATTCTCTTGAGATTTCCGGCACCGGTTTCGGCGTATTCAAAGCGACGAACATTACCGTCGAAGTCGGCCGCGTCACAACCATCGACGTGTCTCTGAATGTGAAGGCTCTCGCCGAAACGATTGTGGCCGTCGCCGAACTTCCCGTCATCACCACCGATCGCGCCGACTTCACCACCAACATCAACGACACCACGATCGACAATCTGCCCATCAACGGCCGCCGCTGGTCCACTTTCGCACTCTCCACTCCCGGCGCCGTCCCGGATGGCGGTTTCGGACTGGTCAGCTTCCGCGGCATCTCTGGCTTGCTCAACAACAATACGGTCGACGGCGCCGACAACAATCAGGCTTTCTTCAGCGAAGAACGCGGCCGCACGCGCATCAGCTATTCCACCAGCGAAGCGGCCATCCAGGAATTTCAGATCAACACTTCCAATTATTCCGCCGAGTACGGCCGCTCCGCGGGCGGCGTGGTCAACGCCGTGACCAAGAGCGGCACCAACCAGATCCACGGCCAGGCTTTCTGGTACTACCGCGACAGCGACCTCGGCGCCATTAATCCCTTCTCCTTTCAAAAGGTGGTCGCCAACGGCGCCACCACCCCCGTGCCGTTCCTTCCGCCCGATAAGCGCCATCAATTCGGCGGCGGCATCGGCGGCCCGATCGTAAAGGAAAAACTCTTCTTCTTCTTCAGTGGCGACCAGCAGCTCCGCACCTTCCCGGCCACCGCGAATTCCGGAAATCCCGGCGCGATCTTCGCC
>CATPAM010000193.1 GCA_955651735.1 Candidatus Acidiferrales bacterium
CGGCTTGCTGGAAGTGCGCGCCTGCTACACACTTAGCTTCCAGCCCTGAGCTTGCTCGCGTTTTCCCCGGAGGACCTCGATGCGCCGCGCTTTCTCCTTCCTCATGCCGTTTGTGCTTCTGATTTTTGCTGCCGCGCCATCATCTCTCGCGCAGGGAGAGCCCGGCACCGCGGCGAAGCCGCGGCTGAAGATTGGCGTGGCATTGGAGGGCGGCGGTGCGCTGGGACTGGCGCACATTGGCGTGCTGCAGTGGTTCGAGGAACAGCATGTTCCGGTGGACTTCATCGCGGGTACGAGCATGGGCGGCCTGGTTGGCGGCTTTTATGCAACGGGACTTAGCCCGGAGGAAATGAAGAATTTGATCGCGAGGCTCGATTGGGATGAGATTCTGCGGGACCGCACGGCTTACGAGGATTTGTCGTTTCTGCGGAAGCAGGATCAGCGCGCGTATCCGAATTCACTGGTGCTGGGATTACGCAAGGGTTTGTATCTGCCTGCGGGACTCAACGCGGGACACCAGATCGGATTGCTGATCGATCGCGAGACGCTCCCTTACTTTGCTTTGCCGTCGTTTGACGCGCTGCCCGTGCCCTTTCGCTGTGTAGCCACTGATTTGGTGAGTGCGAAGCAATTTGTGTTCAAGAACGGGTCGCTCGCCGAGGCCCTGCGCGCGACGATCTCGATCCCAGGGGCGTTTACGCCGGTCCAGGACGGGCAGCACGTGTACGTCGACGGGGGATTGGTGAACAATTTGCCGACCGACGTGGTCCGGCAGATGGGCGCGGACATTGTGATTGCCGTTCATCTGGAGACGCAGCCGGTGGAGGCGAAAAATATACAGTCCCTCTTGAGCGTGCTGGAGCAGTCCGTGCGCGTGGTGGTTTCGGAAAACGAAGTGCGCGGGCTGGCGGACGCGGATGCTGTCGTGTCCGTGCCGCTCGAGCATTTTCTGTCGGGCGACTTCGCCAAGAACGTCCCCATCATGCAGGCGGGATATGAAGCGGCGAAAGGAAAATCGAAATTACTGTCCGGTTTTGCTCTGGACGACGCCGGCTGGAGCGAATATGTGAACGCACGCGACAGCCGCAAGCAGACCACCACGCCGGTGCCGCAGTTCATCGAGGTGCAAGGGACCAGCGCGCCGGCACAGGAGGATGTCCGGCGCTATTTGAAAAAGTTCATCGGGAAACCACTCAACGCAGACCAGCTGGACCCTGCGCTGACGCAACTGACCGGGGGCGGGCGTTACAACACACTGAACTATCGCATTGTCGAGCGCAACGGCAGCCAGGGCCTGCTCATCGCGGTCAAGGAGAAAGATTTTGCGCCGCCAACGCTGCAGCCGGCTTTTGAAGTGGACGGTTCGGAAGCCGGGGACATCGAATTCACGCTGGGCACGCGGCTGACGCTGATGGACGTCGCGGGATTCCGGTCGGAGTGGCGCACGGACTTCTTGTTTGGGAATACGTATGGAGTTTCCAGCGAGCTGTACCGGCCGTTCCGGGCGGAAAGCAAATGGTTTTTAGCGCCACACGCGGATGCCAGCGACACAACGTTCCAGATTTATGCGAAGAATGATCCGCTGGCGGACTATCGCATCTACCGCATGAATATCGGGGCTGACCTTGGTTACGGATTTAGCCGGTTCAGCGAAGTGCGGATGGGCTACGAGGTGGGGGTGCTCAGCGCGAAATTGCGTTTGGGCACGCCTCAAATTCCCGCCGTGGATGGCCGGGTAGGTGCGGCGCGGATGCGCTATTTAATGGACCATACGGATGACCCCGTGATTCCACGCCGCGGATTTCGGGTCGAATCGACTTTTCACTGGCTTGACGCCAGCCCCGGCACAACGAACTCGTTTCCCGTGCTGGATGCGCGCATCGAGTTTTTTCAGCCGGTGTCGCAAGCGGCGTCATTTTTCTTGAGCAGCGAAGGCGGGAGCACGCTTGGTTCGCGGAACACCGGCGTGCCGCAATTTTTTCTGGGTGGAGCTTCGCGGCTGAGCGCTTACGGAGTGAATGAGCTGTTCGGAAACCAGTACTACTTGTTCCGGGGCGGATACTTGCATGAGATCGCGTCGCTGCCGCCGTTCGTGGGCAAGAAAGTTTACGCGATCGGCGCGTACGAAGCGGGAAAGATGTATGGCGCCGGGAATGAGAGCAAATTTCCAAATGACTTTGCGGCGGGCGTCTTGGCTGAGACGGCCCTGGGACCGTTTTTTGTCGGTGGAAGTGTCGGGGATAACAGCCACCACAAATGGTTCTTTCAGTTGGGGCACGTGTTCTAGATAGCTGCATCCTCGGGGCGAGTTGGTGAATCTGATATCAAAAGCCCGGACAATATTTAGGGACGGTTTTGGAGGACGGTGATGAGTGAAAAGGTGCGCAAGAATGAAGCGGAGTGGAAGAAGCAATTGACGCCGAATCAGTATTTTGTGACCCGGCAGAAGGGGACCGAGCCTCCTTTTACCGGCGAATATGAGGAAACCAAGAGCGCGGGAACGTATACGTGCGTGTGCTGCGGCCAGCAGCTCTTCCGGTCCGACACAAAGTACCATTCGGGCTCGGGCTGGCCGAGCTTTTACGCGCCGGCAGATAAGGAAGCCGTGGCGGTGGAGAACGATGCGAGCCACGGCATGGCACGTACGGAGGTGAAA
>CATPAM010000194.1 GCA_955651735.1 Candidatus Acidiferrales bacterium
CAAGATCGGCGTGAAGAAAGAGGGCTTGGCGGGAATTCCACTGATGGCGTGGTCGGCGCAAGTAAGTTTCGGGTGGATCAATCACAAATATAGCGGGGAGAAGCCGCTAACCTGGAAGCTGGATGCGGTGGCGGGTGTGCCGAAATTGTTTATCGAAGCCGCGGATGATCCGGAGCTGGCGGGAATCACGCAAAAAATGTTCAAGAGCGCGCCGGAACCGAAGGAGCACGTGACCATTCCGCGT
This sequence comes from Candidatus Acidiferrales bacterium, assembly GCA_955651735.1. Lineage (GTDB taxonomy): Bacteria > Acidobacteriota > Terriglobia > Acidiferrales > UBA7541 > Acidiferrum. The sequence goes on from CATPAM010000194.1 coordinate 245, forward strand.
GGGAATTTCGTGAATATGGAAGATGCGGACAAGCGGGCGTACGAGAATCGCGTCGTCAGCTATTTTCTACTGCGGCTTCCCGCCACTGGGCGCATGAGCCGGTGACTGCCCGACCTCGCAGACGACCACAGGCGGAAACGCCATGAAGTGAGAGCACTGCAGACCCATGCTATATAGTTCGCTCAACTGGCGTGGTGTGGTGTAGATCCAACTCCGCTCGGACGTATCCTTTGACCACTCCGGCAGTTCGCGATGAATGTAGAAAGCCAAGCCATACCGGAACGACCTGTTTAGTCGATATGTCGCAGAGTGCGATGACCAATAATCGACAGGCACGTCATCAGGGGGGCTCGCGGCCCAACGCGCAGAGGTCCCTAGGTCAAGCGCCCATGCGAAGTCGCCGGCCAGCCCAAAGTAAAGCGTCAGGACGACCGATCCGATCGCGGCAACCAGGGCGTGCTTCGCGCGTCTCCTGAAGACCAAACCGAGCGTAGCGATTGCGGCGGCGAAGTCCGCCAGGGCAACCCAAGGCAGAGGCTGAGGAGGGAAGTAATCAATTGCGACAGGAAGCTTGTCACTTGCCGCAAAAATTCCGAGGCTGAGGCAGATAAGAGTGACGCCGCCGGTCGCGGCCATCCAACGCATTCCGGGCACGATGTTGCGGACTCGTAGCGAGACTGCCTGCGAGAGGAACAGTCCAAGCGGCAAAACGGCGGGTAAGATGTAGCCTGGCAGTTTAGATCTCGAGATGCTGAAGAAGAGGAAGGTAGACAGAAGGTAGGAAACAAACAACAAGCCTAAAGACCGACGCCACAGACCCTTTTTCGAGGCTCGCCAAGCGTCCGAGATGGGAGCTGCCAACATGGCAGTCCACGGAAGCAGTGCTGCTAGTAGGATGGGTACGTAAAACCAGAAGGGTTGGATGTGCTGGAATTCGGGCGTGAGGTAGCGCTTGAAGTTGTGTTCGATGATGAAGATGTGGAAGAAGTCGGGGTTGCGGCGGGCACAGAGGATGTACCAGGGCAGGGCCGTCACGCAGAATGCTGCGATTGCGCCTGGATGCAAGACGCCGAGCGCCTCTCGCCAGCGGCTGCTGAAGAGCGCCCAGAAGAAGAGAGCACCGCCGCACAGAATGATGCCGGCAGGTCCCTTTGCCAGCACCGCAAGTCCAAGGAAAAATCCAAACAGAATCAGCGCGAGCCATCGCCGCCGCTGGACGTCCGGTTCACCTTGTAGGGGCGCAGCACGTTGCACCCCAGCTCGGCTCGACTCATCTGGAACGAGTCCGACGACCACTGCGGCGCAGACCATGGCTATTGTCAACATGGCGCTGAAGGGCATGTCGGTTGCGGCGGCGTGGGAAAAGCCGATCATGCCGACGCAGGTGGGATGCAGAAGCAGCAGCCAGCGTGCGGTCTCGGCTCCGTAAATGCGCCACGCGAGCCAGGCCATCGCCAGCGTGGCGACCAGCGCGGAAATCGCGCTCGGCAGACGGGCCGCGGTTTCGCTCACGCCGAAAACCTTGAAGCAAGTCGCGGCGCACCAATAGTAAAGTGGCGGCTTCTCGAACCACGGCTTGCCGTATAGGCGCGGCGTGACCCAGTCGCCAGTCTCCGCCATGTCGCGGGCGATCCATGCGTAGCGGGGCTCGTCAGGGCCGACGAATCCGATGGCTCCCAAGTGGCTGAAATAGCAAACGTACAGCGTCGCGCAAATCAACGCGGCCCAGCTGATGCGCGCCAAAAGTTCGTTCGCGTTTTTGCGCGGAGCAATGTCAGTGGAGGTGGTCACGGAAAGAATGAGTCTAGCATTGGTGCGCATGAACGTCAGCGCGTAGGATACTTGGTTTGAAGTGCCGCGATATGACGGAGGCCAATGAAGAAGTGGCTTGAATACGCCGCAGTGTGGGCGATTTTGAAAATGCTGGGGGCGTTGCCGCGAGGCGTGGCGCGACGCTTCGCGGCACTTGGGGCGCGGCTGTTGTATGCCATGCAGCCGAAGTTGCGGCGCACCGCGGAGTTCAATATGCATCTGGCGTTTCCCGAATGGGATGCCGAGCGGCGAAACACTGCAATCCGCGGCATGGTGCGAAATCTGGGGTGGATGGCCGCGGAGTTCGCACTCTTTCCCAAGTACACGCGCGAAAATGTCGAGGACGTTGTAATCCTCGACGGGCACGAGAATTTTCTGAATGGGCAACGCCGCGGCAAAGGCGTGTTGTATCTCACCGGACACATCGGCGCGTGGGAGCTGTCGTCGTTTGCGCACGCGCTGTATGGCTTTCCGTTGCACTATATGGCGCGGCCGCTGGACAACGCGCGCGTCGACGCGCTGGTCAATCGCTATCGATGCCTGTCCGGGAACCGGCCCATTTTCAAGAATGAGTCCGCGCGCACACTGCTGAAGATTTTGAAGGAGGCCGGAACGGTCGGGATTCTCGCGGACCAGAACAGCATGCCGGAAGAAGGCGTGTTCGTGGATTTCTTCGGTAAGTCCGCGTGCACGACGACGGGAATTGCGCGGGTTGCGCTGCACACCGATGCCGCGGTCGTGCCGGGATACGCGTATTGGGACGGCGCCATCGGAAAATATCGACTGCGGTTTGAGCCGGCCGCGGAATTGGTTCGTACGGGAGACACCGAGCAGGACGTCTTTGTGAACACGCAGAAATTTGCGAAGGTGATTGAAGAGATTATTCGCAAACATCCGGAGCAGTGGGTATGGGTGCATGGACGGTGGAAGACGCGGCCGAAAGGTGAGGCGGAACTTTATTGAGCAAGGAAGAGAGTTCACCACAGAGGGCGCAGAGCTCGCAGAGAAGAAGATTCGCGGAGAGTCGACTATGACGAAAACGGCTGGCGAATTGTCGGCGGCGATCGGAGCCGAGTTAGAGGGTAACAGAGCCTTTGAGGTTCGTGGCATGGCAGCGCCCGAGCGCGCGGGAACGCACGACTTAATCTATGTCGAAGCGGCGAAGCATGCCGGGCGCGCGGCAAAATCTGCTGCGGGCTGCGTGATTGCGGGCGAAGGTGTCACGATCGGCGGGAAAACAATTTTGCGGCACGCGCAGCCCAAGGTGGCTTTTGCGAAAGCCTCGGCGATGCTTGTGGAGCGCGCACCGATTGCCACGGGCATTCACGCGACTGCGATCGTGGCTCCGCTGGCGCGGGTCGGGAAGAACGTCAGCATCGGGCCGTATGCGGTGATTGGCGAAGATGCGCATATAGGCGACGGCACGCAGATTGGTGCGCATTGCGTTATCGGCGCGGGAGTCTGGATAGGGGAAGAGTGCCGGATTCATCCACGTGTTACGTTGTATGCCCGTGTGCGCATCGGCCATCGCGTCGAGATTCACGCCGGCACCGCCATCGGCGCGGATGGTTTCGGCTATGTCTACGGCGACGGGCGCTACTGGAAATTTCCGCAGGTGGGCATCGTGGAGATTGGCGACGACGTGGAGATCGGCGCCAACGCGACCATCGATCGCGGCTCGCTGGACGACACGCGAATCGCGGAGGGCGTGAAGATCGACAACCTTGTGCACGTGGGACACAACGTACAGATTGGTGCGCACACGGTGATTGCTGCGCAAACGGGCATTTCCGGCTCGAGCTCGCTGGGGCATCATGTAGTGGTCGGCGGGCAAGTGGGAATCGCGGATCATTGTACTTTAGAAGATGGCGCAATCGCCGGAGCGCAGGCTGGCATTCCTACCGGAAAAACAATTCGCGCGGGGCAGACGGTCTGGGGCACACCTGCCCGCGAGATTGGCAAATTCAAGGAAGCGTATGCTTGGTATGCGCGGCTTCCGGAGCTTGGGGCGCGCATCAAAGAGATAGAGCGCAAAATATCAGCGAAAGAAAAAATGAAGAGTTCACCCCAAAGAGCGCAGAGAGCGCAGAGAAGAAAAGGAAAATAGAGACGCATGCGGTGGCAGGTCATCGTCGTCGGCGGGCACACGCGAAGTATTGGGAAGACGCAATTGGTGTGCGACCTGATCGCTGCGTTCCCCAACGAGAATTGGGTCGCGGGAAAAATCACGCAGTATGGCCACGGAGTCTGCGCGCAGAATGGCGAGAATTGCGATTGCGCTCCCGACGAGCACGTCTGCGCGATTAGCTGGGAGAAGCGCGCGAGCAAGACCGACAGCGGCCGCTTTTTGGCCGCAGGCGCGCGGCAGTCTTTCTGGCTAAGGACTAAGCAGGGATTTCTCGCGGAGGGCATGCCGCTGCTGCGCGCAGCGCTGCACGACTTTGGGGACGCAGATCAGAGTGAGCCGGGGCGCGTAATTCTCGAAAGCAACACGCTGCTGCAATTTCTGAAACCGTCGCTGTACCTGATGGTCCTCGATCCTTCCAAAGCGGACTTCAAGGACTCCGCGAGACTGCAGATGGATCGCGCCTCCGCCTTCGTCCTACGCCAGCCGTTGCACGCCGCGGACAGCGCAGCTGCGTGGAACGGTTTGCCGCTGCAGCTTCTGCGGGGTAAACCGCAGTTCCTGCAGCGCGAAGGCCAACCCGTGCCGCGGGGCCTTCTCCACCAGGTTCTAGGCACTATTCGTGACGCCGAAGGCGTCTCGTTGTAAACACCGCGGCATCTTAGCGGTTGACCCCTGCTCGGCGCGCGGCGATAATTTAGTAGTACAGACGCTATCCGCAAAACAGTTGGCGCTTGCCAAAAAACGCGCCGGGCGTCTTTTGGGTCGAAATTCCACTGGGGGATTTGTCTTGGCAACGAGCACGCGCGGGCTGGAAACTCCCGTCACCTCCGGAGCTCCAGTCGCTTCAAGAATACAGGAACGCTTAGAACGCCTCGAACAGGCCATCGAGCGCGGCGCGAATCACCTGCTGTCTCTGCAAGTGGATGCCGGCTACTGGCACGGCGAACTCGAGGCCGACACCACCCTCGAATCCGACTACATTTATTATCTGCACGTCCTGGGCAAAGCCGACCCGGAGCGCATCGCCAAGCTAGCGAATTATGTCCGCCAACGCCAACTTGCGGATGGCGGATGGAGCATCTATCCTGGCGGGCCGTCGGAACTGAGCGCAACTTGCAAGGCGTATTTTGCGCTGAAGCTGGCGGGTGACCCGCAAGATTCTCCGCACATGGCGCAGGCCCGCGCGACGGTGCACCGCCTCGGAGGCCTCGAGCACACCAATTCCTACGTTCGCTTTTATCTCGCGCTGGTCGGGGCTGTCGGGTGGGATCTCGTCCCGGCGATTCTGCCGGAGCTGATGCTGCTGCCGAACTGGTTTTACCTCAACATTTATGAAATGTCGTCGTGGACGCGCGGCATCGTCATTCCCATGGCGATTCTGTCCGCCGTGCGGCCGGATTGGCGCTTGCCGGAACGCGCGCACGTCGACGAACTCTTCTGCGACATTTCCAATAAGAAAGCCGCATTCGACTGGAGCGATCAGCTTCTCTCCTGGCGCAATTTTTTCCTTGCGTTCGACCGCGCGCTAAAGC